>JAAYPY010000240.1 GCA_012519555.1 Tissierellia bacterium
TCTATTTTATTACCCTTTATAAGTATAGCTTGGATCATAAACCCTTGCTATACCGTGCTTATGGAACTTACACCTGCATCTTTTTTTGTTCCTTCTAACTCTGGAAGTTACTTTTGCAATTTACGATATTTTTTTACTTGAGTTTCCGCAAAACAATCCACAGGACAGCAAAAACATAGTTTCACTTATCACAAGATTTAAAAAAACGTGAAAAATATAAGGAATCTCTGTCCGTTTTGTAGTAAAATTAGATTATCAAGAAATAACTCACTAAACAAAAAGGAAGGGATCCCCTATGTCTAATTTTACTACAAATACTTACACTTTGAAACGAGAAATTTTAAATTTTTCAAATAAAATTTCTAAAGAGCTTCCTAAGCCCGATAGAAAGTTTATTGCCGATATTACTTATGGTATGTTAGCCTCTAATAGCTGCCTTTTAACTGATATTTCAGATCAGCTTTACGAGGATTCTAAAAAGATCAATACTGTCGAAAGACTTACCAGGCATCTTGATAATGGTATTCCTAAAAAAGCTTTAATATCATATCTTCGTAATGTCCGCAAATGGGTTCCTGATGATCCTGTCATTCATATTGATGACAGTGATGTTGTTAAACCATATGGTCATAAGTTTGAAGATATTGGTATTGTTCGTGATGGTTCTAAAAGCGGTAATTCTAAGAATGTATACGAGAAAGGATATCATGTAACGGAAGCCTGTGCCATTACTAAAAGTAATCATCCTGTCAGTATTTATTCTAAAATTCATTCTTCATTACAGACAAATTATACTTCTGCCAATACTATTACATTTGAAGCTATGAAACGTGGCAAAGACTTGTTTGGCAAAGCAACATTCGTCATGGACAGAGGTTATGATGATAACAAAATGTTTCTTAAATTAGATGAATTAGAGCAGGATTATGTTATTCGCCTTACTGCAAAAAGGAAGCTGTTTTTCCATAACAAATGGGTTCCTGCTACACAGCTTAGAAACATGCGTAAAGGAAAAATTAAAACCTCTGTGTGCTATCATGGAAAAGAGCATGATGCTTATTTATCCCATGTTAAAGTACAAATTACTGCTTCCAAAAAAGATATATATCTTGTTCTTGTTTATGGTCTCTCTGACAATCCAATGATGCTTGCAACGAACAAGCCACTTAAATCTAAAGAGGAGGTCGTTCGTATCGCAAGACTTTATTTCTCTCGTTGGCGTATTGAGGAATATTTCCGTGCTAAAAAACAGGTGTTCAAGTTTGAAAATTTTCGTGTAAGAAAGCTTAAAGCTATCAACTCTCTTAATTTCTACATTACTGTTTGCATGGCTTTTCTATCTTTAATTTCCTTGAAATCAGATGCCAGCACACTTAAATCTTCTATTATTAAAAAAGCAGATCCTATCAAAGAAAAGGTTCGTTTCTTCTATTATCGGTTAGCTAAGGGCATCTCCGGCATTCTTTCATATGCTAAGGAAGGTGTAAGATTATGGTTTAAACCTAAACCTCGACCCAAATATCGTCAACTTTGTATTAATCTTATCTATTAGCTTATGAAACTTAATATTTCTTCTTAAGCCTATTTTCCTCTTTGGCTTATTTAAGTATGTCTTTTTTTAGCTTTTAGTACTGTTTTTCTATAATATTTTCATTTCTATATTCTTTTTTCTTTCTTTTCTTCTTGTCATTTGCTTTTTACGGAAACTCAAATAAAATTTATGAGATTCTTCGGAGCCTGCGGCCCATTATGACAATGTCATTTAACAGCCTGCCCGAAGAATCTCATGTTGTAAATAGCGTTAATTGTTACGTAGAACTTACTCTTATGCTGCTTGTTTTTTTCTTAACCCTTTGCAGGGCATTATCAACTGACTTTAAATCTGAATTTAGTAGCTCAGCAATTTCTTTATATGTCTTTCCGTTACAATACTCTTTTAAGACGGAGTTTTCATAATCACTTAAATATTGTGATGCAAATCTAATATAGTTGTATTTTTCTTCCTCAGAAATCAATATGTCTTCCGGATTTAATGAATCATCACATATTTGTTCCGCAAGACTGTATTCACTGCCAAAGCAACTATATGCCGATAATTTATCATCTTTTTCATATTTCTCTGATTTTCGGAGTGCTGAAATAATTTGCCTTCTAATGCATATTCCGGCATATACTTTAAAACTTACTTTATATTTCTCATCATAAGTTTTCATTGCTTTAAAAAGTCCAATCATCGATTCCTGTAAAATATCATCCTTTCTATCGTCTGTTATGTAAAAGGAGTTGATGATCTTTCTAATTAAATAATAATATCTTTTTAACATGCATCTTTCAGCTTGTTCATTTCCCACATTGAATTTTTTTATGAGTTCTCCATCCGTATACAAATCATAATCTTGACTGTACCTAAAATTGGTGTATAAAAAAACAGAGCTGCTCATAGTACTCCTCCAATATTTATAGTAGAAATTATTATATAAATATAGTAAGACAAAGGATTAGTACTAATTGAGAAATCATCATATAATATCAAAGAGCTATATTTTTTTTCTTATATTATCAAGTTTCTTCAATGTTGCATTATCCAATATTTGATTGATATTTGTTCCTTTTTGACTTGGTTTATCAGTTTTTATACGAATATCCTTTTTAGTATTCTCCAATTCTAAAATCAATTCATGGGCAGTGAGTCTTGTCCCTCCCCTTGACAAAACAATTTGTTGAATTGCTCTGTCGGATGTGGCGACCCGAACCCTTTCATACCTCCCTATTTTATCAAGCTGCTTTTCTATATAGCTGTCTGCTGTTTCATGCTCCTTAGTATATACAACTTCTACTCCCGAAACCTGCTCTTTCTTTTCCTGGCTTCCTTTTACTAAGTGAGCATCAAATACAACAACTACCTTAATTCCTTTATAAGCTTGATACTCAATCAATAGTTCAATAAGCTTATTCCGGCTGTTTTCAATATTTCTTGAAACATCCCTGTAATACTGCCACTGATTAATAATATTGTATCCATCTATAAATAGATATTCCTTCTTGGTTCTTGCCATTTTAAGATATCCTTTGCTTCATTATTTCATATATTATAATTGAAGCAGCATTAGAAGCATTTAAAGAATTGATATTTCCCTTCATAGGAATTTTAACCAAAATATCACATTTTTCTTTAACTAATCTTCCTATTCCTGAACCTTCGCTTCCTATTACCAACCCAACGGGAACATCAAACTTCTCTTCATAAATATATCTCTCACCTTCCATATCTGCACCATATATCCAGAGACCCTTTTTCTTTAATAAGTCCAAGGTATCGCTGATATTGGTAACTCTGCAGACAGGAAGATATTCAATTGCGCCTGCGGAAGACTTTGCGGCAACACCATTTATCCGAGCAGCCCTTCTTTTTGGAATTATTACACCATGGGCACCCAAGCATTCGGCGGATCGAATAATAGACCCTAAATTGTGGACATCGGTTACTTCATCAAGAATTACAATAAAAGGCTTTTCGTTTTTTTCCTTTGCATATTCAAATATATCGTCAATATCCTTGTATTCATATTCCATAGCTTCCGCTATTACCCCCTGATGTCTTTTATTCTCGCTTAATCTGTCTAATAGAGCCTTATCCACATTTTTAATCAATATATTCTTTGCTTTTGCCAGCTCAAAAATTTTATTCAGGGGCCCTTGAGCTGCATCCTTATTTATAAGTATGGTGTCAATTTCAGCATCACTTCTCAATGCTTCAATTACCGGATTCCTTCCTTCTATTATTCTCAATCTTACCATCCTTTTCCACTATTATATCAATAACTTTATCAAAAATATACATTAGTCTGTCAATATCCTTATTTAAAAACAGGTATCCAAACAAAGCTTCAAATCCTGTTGCATATCTGTAATCCATAAATTCAACATTTTTTGGAGATGAAGTAACCTTGGCATTTCTTCCCCTTTTGACAATTTTTTTCTCTTCTTCGGATAGTACATTCGTCAATTGACTTACAATATAAGCCTGTGCTTTTGCCTTAACAAACTTTACCGTAAGTCTGTGCATTTGATTTACGCTGATATCATAATTATTCAGGACATAGCTTCTTACCAACAGTTCAAATACAGCATCACCTGCATATGCCAACTGAGCAGGTGAATATATATAGGTACTGTTTATTTTATCGCTTATTTTATTGAATATTTCATATTTATCAGTTAATTTATCTTCTTCCAATTTACACCCTGTCTTGTATCTTCCAGCATAATGCCCTTTTCTAAAAGCTCCGCTCTTATTTGGTCGGCTAAACCGTAATCCTTGTTTTTCTTAGCTTCTTGCCTTTTTTGAATCATTTCCTCAATATATGCAACTAAATCATCATGAACATCTTCTTTTTCTTCTTTATCTGCTTTTAACAAGTCCAAAGACAAGACCCTGTCAAAGTCTTCAATAAGACTTAGCTTTTCATTGTTGTTTAAGTCATCTGCTTTAAGCATCTCATATAATACGGTTATTGCATTTGCTGTATTTAAGTCATCTCTTAAACAATTTTCAAAGTCATTTTTGTACCTGTTAACAGCATTTTCGTCAACATTTCCTTCTGCATTATCTTTGATGACTCTGATTCTGCTTTTTAGTTTATTATATGCATTTTCAGCAGAAGCAAGCGAATCAAATGAAAAAGAAAGTTGTTTTCTATAATGAGAGTTTAATACAAAATATCTGTAGGTCAAAGGATTATAACCTTTTTCTATAAGCAGCGAAAGAGTCAAAAATTCTCCGCTTGATTTGCTCATCTTTCCTTCATTGTCAATGAGGAATTCGCCATGCCACCAGTATTTAACCCATGGTTTGCCGGTGTAACTTTCTGTCTGTGCTATTTCATTGGTGTGATGCACGGGTATATGATCTACTCCGCCGCAGTGAATATCCATTTGTTCCCCTAAATTGCAAAGACTTATAACGGAGCATTCAATATGCCATCCCGGATAACCAACTCCCCATGGAGAATCCCATTTCATTGCCTGATTTTCAAATTTAGATTTTGTAAACCACAAAACAAAGTCCTGAGGGTTTTTTTTGTTAACATCTATTTCAACATCTTCTCTTGTGGCAACCTTCAGGTTGTTTAAATCCATTCCTGAAAGTTTTGTATAATCTTTAACCTTTGTAATGTCAAAATATACATTTCCATTTGCGGTATATGTATATCCCTTTTCTTCCAAACCTTTGATAAACTCAATGTATTCATCTATATAGTCGGTGGCTTTTGCAACCACATCAGGTGTTTTTATATTGAGCTTATCTATATCTTCAAAAAAGGCATCAGTGTAATATTGTGCGATTTCCCACACAGTTTTATTCTCTCTTTTTGCGCCCTTAAGCATTTTGTCTTCGCCTTCATCTGCATCCGATTCCAAGTGACCTACATCTGTAATATTCATTACTCGTTTTACCTTATAGCCTAAATATCTAAGAGTTTTTTCAAAAACATCCTCATGGATATACATTCTTAGATTTCCTAAATGAGCATAATTATATACGGTAGGTCCGCAAGTGTACATTTTTACTAAATTTCCATCTATTGGTTTGAAATTTTCAATTGTCCTGGATAATGTGTTGTAAATTTTCATGTAAATCTCTCCTCTCCACTAAGTTCATTATATAATACCAGTGTTGCAGTATCAAGCTTATTTTTTTTCATTCCTCACCTTTATGTAATGTAACTGTAATGGAAAAATTGTCGAAGGATGGTATAATTTAAATATAATTTAAAGATGCTTCCTAAA
>JAAYPY010000050.1 GCA_012519555.1 Tissierellia bacterium
ATTCCATCGCATTAAACAATACTAATATAGCTGCATAATCTTCCTCTTCATCGTGTAAGCGTAGTGCAGTAAAAAGCATATCGCCATAATAGCGTGAATATTGCCAAATTTCATCTATCATACTATTGTAGATGATAAAATAGAATTGACAGAAAACGACAAATAAGATTTTACAGTTTAAGGTATCAAAACATCTTCCTCCCATGTATAATAATAGATTATACAAAAGGAGGACATGAACTTTGAAAATTGAAGAAGGATGGAAAATGTATATCAATATTAAACATTTAAAGGAAAAAGGATTCAGCAAGACTAAAATTGCTGAAATGCTGGGTATTAGCAGACCAACGGTAATAAAATACATAGACATGGATGCAGAAGAATTTGAAAAAGAAATGGAGTCACAAGGAAAAAGAAGAAAGAAACCAGATATTTATCGCGAAGAAATAATTTCATGGATTAAACAATACACCTCAATATCAGCAGCTCAAATTTACGACTGGTTAGAAGAAAAGTATGGGAATTTGAACTTTAATGAAACGACATTACGAAGTTATGTAAGAGAAATAAGAAAAGAATACAAGATACTAAAGTCCCCAGTAATAAGGCAATACGAAGCAATAGAAGACCCACCGATGGGTCAACAGATACAAATAGACTTTGGAATGAAAAAGGTATTTAATTTAGAAGGAAAAGAGATTACGCTTTATGTTATGTGCTTTGTTTTATCAAATTCCAGATACAAATATTGCGAATGGCAAGGACGTCCGTTTACTACACCGGATATCATCCGAATTCATGAAAATGCATTTGAGTTTTATGGAGGGTATGCCACAGAGGCAGTTTACGACCAGGATCATTTAGTTCTTGTAAGCGAAAACCATGGCGATCTAATTTATACAAGGGAGTTTGCATCATACCTACAAAAGCGCAAATTTTCAGTATATATGTGCAGAAAAGCAGATCCTGAAAGTAAAGGAAGAATAGAAAAGGTAGTAGATTATGTAAAAGATAATTTTGCAAGTAACAGAATATTTTTAGGAATAGATAAATGGAATGAAGATTGCATAAAATGGCTTAAAAGGAGGGGAAATGGCAAAATACATAATACAACAAGAAAAATACCGGCTGAAGTATTTAATGACGAGAGAAAATACTTGCAACCGGTCACAGAAAAATTAATTTCTGAATTTCGTATGCTAAGTGTAACATATCAAGTAAGAAAAGACAATACTGTTCCAATAAAAGGTAACAGATATTCCGTTCCAATCGGAACATATAAAGGTCCATATACATATGTAGGTGTGAACAAGATAGGCGATGAACATTTAATAATTTATGATATAGAAACAAAAAGAGAACTTGCAAAACATGAGATATCTAATGAAAAAGGAAAACTTGTAAAAAACAACAATCACAAAAGAAATAGAAGTCAAAAGATTGCTCCGTGGATGAATCAGCTTGCAGAAAAATTTTCAGATATGGAAAATGCAAAAATATTCTTAGATGAAATATATAAAGATAAGCCAAGATATATGAGAGACCAATTAATGCTCATAGAAGAAGCATTAAAGACAACAGATAAAACGGCAATAGATAAAGCACTTGAATTTTGCGTAAATAACAAATTAAACAGTGCTGTTGACTTTAAAGATGCAGTAAAGCATTACGCTAAAACTACAGATGAAAATATAAGTGTTACAGAGTCAATAAAAGGACTCACAGAAGCGGTATCTTTGAAAATCGGAATAAGACCTAAGGTAAGAGATATATCCGAATATGTAAAGATTATGAACGAAAGCAGTGGAGGAATTTAAAATGGGAAGTCATTTAGAGAATTCAGTGAGCATGTTAAAAACATTAAACATGAATCATGCAGGTGTCGCCTTAGGCAGTATTGTTGAACAATCGATTGAAAATTCATATACATGCGAAAGGTTTTTAGAAGAAATATTAAAAGAAGAAATTAAAGGAAGAGAAAAAAGAAAGTTTGAAAGGATGCTAAAACAAGCATGCTTCCCTGAGTATAAAACATTAGATGAATTTAATTTGGAAGAGCAAATAACATTAAGTCAAAAGCAATTCAATCAACTTAGAGAACTATCTTGGTTAGAAAAGGGTTTCAATTTAATATTTTTAGGTGCTCCAGGTGTTGGGAAATCGCATATCTCGATAGGTATAGGATTAGAAGCATTAAATTACGGATATAAAGTAAGATTTATTACAATGGCAGATTTGATACATTTACTTAAAACACAAGAAATTTCAAGTAGGTCAAAAAATAATATTAAAAGAATTATAGGCAGCGATTTAGTAATAATTGACGACCTAATGTTTATGGCCATGGAAAAAGGAACAGCTAATATGTTTTTCCAATTAATAAATAAATTATATGGACAATCATCAATAATAATTACTTCAAACAAGGGACCTGAAGATTGGGGCGAACTAATTGGAGATCCGGCGATTACTACTGCAATATTAGATAGGCTTATTCATAAATGCGAAATTATCAATATTCATGATAATGAAAGCTATAGAATGAAGCACAGGGAAAGAATCTTTTAAGAATAATTAATAAGAAATGAACAGGCAAAAATTTTGCCGCCGCTCTGGGAATCGGAAGGAGGGCGTAGCCCGACTGGAGATTCCCAGAGCGGCATAGGTAACGCAAGTTATATATATATTCGCAACATATTTAAATTTATGCAATAAACAAATGACTCAACTGTCAAAAGTTATTTGTCAAAAATCGTAAAAAATTAATTGACATTCACAACTATTCACAAAATTATCCTACCTCTGAGACTGTGAAATAGTTTGTGTATGAAAAATCCTCCAGGTTAAGGTACAATATAACTTAACTAATAGGAGGATTTTGTTATGGCAAGAAAAAGACCAGAAA
>JAAYPY010000004.1 GCA_012519555.1 Tissierellia bacterium
AAACGGTGAACTTGAAAAGAAGCTTACAGTTAAGGCTCATAAATTCAGCAAGTCAGCTGTAGAAAAGATTGAAGCTGCCGGCGGTAAAGCTGAGGTGATTTAGTTGTTTGAAACTTTAAGAAATGCTTGGAAAATACCTGATTTAAGAAAAAGAATAATATTTACCTTATTAATGTTGGTAGTGTACAGATTAGGTGCCGTAATACCTGTTCCGGGTATTGACAGGGCAGTTGTTGAAAACATGTTTGCCGGAACCGCAGGAGGTCTTTTAGACTTCTTCAATATGATGAGCGGAGGCGCCTTTAAAGACTTTACAATATTTGCATTAAATATATATCCATATATTACTTCTTCAATTATCCTTCAGTTATTGACAATTGCTATTCCAAAATTGGAACAAATATTTAAAGCTGAAGACGGCAAGAAAAAGATGGCTCAATGGACCAGATATATTACTGTTGCATTAGCATTGATTCAAGCTACTGCATACAGTATCGGATTCTTTAATTCAGCTATAATTAAAAAAGACTTTTTATCAATAACTACGGTAATAATAGTTTTAACGGCAGGAACAGCATTCCTTATGTGGTTAGGTGAGCTTATAACAGAAAAAGGCATAGGAAACGGTATATCAATAATTATTATGATTGGTATAGTATCACAGTTTCCACGTGATTTTGGAACAATAATTTATCAGTTCCAGGCAGGCGCCGTAAATATATTAGAAATAATAATATTTATGATATTTGCTTTTTTCATAATAGTAGGAGTTATAGCTATCCAGCAAGGAGAAAGAAAGATACCTGTTCAGTATGCTAAGAGAGTTGTTGGAAGGAAAATGTACGGCGGACAAAGCACCCACATCCCAATGAAAGTGTTAATGGCAGGAGTTATGCCTGTAATATTTGCTTCAACCATATTGGCAATACCACAAACATTGGCATTCTTCTTCCCGAATATGGCAGCAGGGGTTCAAAAATATTTCTCAGTAGCGCAAAGTCCCGGAGTATATATTTATACAACATTAAATATATTGCTGATTATATTCTTCACATATTTCTATACAGCGGTACAATTCAATCCATTTGAATACTCGAATACCCTTAAGGAAAACGGAGGATTTATACCCGGCATAAGACCCGGAAGACCGACTGCAGAATATTTGAATAAAGTATTGAACAGAATTACAATAGCAGGAGCAATTGCACTTGCAATTATAGCAACAATACCAACATTGGTATTTTCATTTACAAATTTGAACATCAATTTTGGAGGAACGTCACTATTAATAGTATCAGGTGTTGCACTTGAAACTATGAAGCAAATAGAAGCTCAAATGATAATGAGACATTACAAGGGATTTTTAAAGTAGAAAAGAGGTAAGGAAAATGAGAGCAATTTTATTGGGACCTCCGGGAGCCGGTAAGGGAACTCAAGCAGAAACAATTGTAAATGAATTTTCAATACCGCATATATCCACAGGAGATATTTTCAGAAAAAATATAAAAGAAGGAACTGCACTTGGCAAGAAAGCCATGGAATACATGGACCAAGGAAAATTGGTTCCCGATGAGCTGACAGTTGAACTTGTAAAAAACAGATTACTTGAGGATGATTGTAAGAAGGGATTTCTATTGGACGGATTTCCAAGAACCCTCAATCAGGCGGATGCTTTAGAGGATGCTTTAAAAAGCATGGGTCAAAGCTTAGATTATGTAATAAATATAAGGGTCAGAAAAGAACTTCTTGTTGAAAGGGCTGTAGGCAGAAGAATTTGTAAAGACTGCGGCCAGACATATCATATGTCATTTAATAAACCTTCAAAAGAAGGTGTTTGTGACAACTGCGGAGGAGAGCTCCTGCAACGCAAGGATGATACCAAAGAAACCGTAGAAAACAGAATTAATGTTTATCAGGAACAAACAGAGCCTCTTATTGATTATTACACCAAAAAAGGTATAATTGTTAATATAGACGGTGAAAAACCAATAGCCCAGGTTAGCAAAGACATAATTGCTGAGTTGAGGAAATAGTATGATTATTCTCAAAACAAGAAGAGAAATTGAAATAATGAAAAAAGCCGGTCGTTTGGTAGCTGAGTCTCATGAATTGGTGAGAAAGCATATTAAACCCGGTGTTACCACCAAAGAACTTGACCGGTTGGTTGAAGATTTCTTAAGATCTCGAAATGCCATCCCTACATTTAAAGGTTATAACGGATTTCCTTTTGCCATATGTGCTTCAGTTAATGATGAAGTAGTACATGGATTCCCTTCTGAAAGGGAGCTAAAGGAAGGCGATATAATAAGTGTAGATATTGGCGCAACATTTGAAGGATATGTGGGGGACAGTGCAAAGACCTATTTAGTGGGAGAAGTTGATGAAGAAAAGAAGCATTTGGTTGAAGCAACCAGACAAAGCTTTTATGAAGGCATCAAGTTTGCTAAGACCACATACCGCTTGTCTGATATATCACATGCAATTCAAACTTATGCAGAGTCACAGGGTTTGTCGGTAGTAAGAGATTATGTTGGGCACGGAGTAGGGAAAAAAATGCATGAATCACCGCAAGTACCTAACTTCGGGAAACCTGGCAAAGGTCCGCGGCTGCAAGAAGGAATGGTCCTTGCTATCGAGCCTATGATAAATGCAGGAGTATATAATGTGAGGGTTTTAGAAAACAACTGGACAGTGGTCACTGTTGACGGCAAACCATCCGCTCACTATGAGCATACTGTTGCAATAACAGATGGAGAGCCGGAATTGTTAACTGTTGTTTAGGGGTGAGCTATTGGAATTAACAACAAATTTGAAAATCGGTCAAATAGTAAAATCAAAAGCCGGCAGAGATAAGGGAAGAGTATTTCTCATATGTCAGGTTCTTGATGAGCAATTTGTGATGGTATGTGATGGGGATTTAAGAAAATTAAATAACCCGAAGAAAAAGAAAGTGAAACATTTAATGATTTATAATACAGTATTGACAGAATTTGCAGAAAAATTACAAGGTAATAAAAATCTAAACGATGCATATGTAAAAAAACTTTTAGAGCCATATGCATTAAAAGAAATGGAGGTTGAGTGATCAATGTCCAAGAAAGATGTAATAGAAGTCGAAGGCAAAGTCTTAGAAGCACTTCCAAATGCAATGTTTACAGTAGAGCTTCAGAATGGACACCAGATTTTAGCGCATATTTCTGGAAAACTGAGGATGAACTACATCAAGATTCTTCCAGGCGACACAGTAGCTGTTGAATTATCACCATATGATTTAACAAGAGGAAGAATAACATGGCGGAAAAAGTAAGGAGGTATTACAATGAAAGTAAGACCATCAGTAAAACAATTGTGCGAAAAATGCAAGATTATCAGACGAAAAGGTAAAGTTATGGTGATTTGCGAAAACCCAAGGCACAAACAGAAACAAGGATAATGAATAAATTGAAAATATTAAGTACTACTAAGGTAGGAGGTGTAGCTTAATGGCCAGAATCGCCGGCGTTGATTTGCCAAGAGAAAAGAGAGTTGAAATAGGTTTAACATACATTTTCGGAATAGGCAGACCAACTTCTAACAAGATTTTAAAAGCAACAGGTATTAATCCTGATACAAGGATTAAGGATCTTACAGAAGATGAAGTTCAAAAGTTGAGAGCTGAAATAGATAAACATCCTGTAGAAGGAGATATGAGACGCGATGTAGCATTGAATATTAAAAGGTTAAAAGAAATCAACTGCTACAGAGGATTAAGACATAAAAGAGGATTGCCTGTAAGAGGACAAAATACAAAAAATAATGCAAGAACAAGAAAAGGTCCTAAGAGAGTATCAGGAAAAAAATCTAAAAAATAAAAGGAGGGACTTAAGTGGCAGCTAAAAAACAACACGAGTAAGAAGAAGAGAACGTAAAAACATAGAAAAAGGCCAGGCGCATATTAAGTCTACCTTTAACAATACACTTGTTACTCTTACAGACTTGCAGGGAAATGCAATTTCATGGGCAAGTTCAGGACAATTAGGATTTAAGGGTTCAAGAAAATCTACGCCATATGCAGCAAGCATGGTTGCTGAAGAAGCAGCAAAAAAAGCTATGGAGCATGGATTAAAAACAGTAGAGGTATATGTTAAAGGACCGGGCTCAGGAAGAGAAGCAGCAATTAGATCACTGCAGGCAGCCGGGCTTGAAGTTAATTTGATAAAAGACGTTACTCCCATACCGCATAACGGTTGCAGACCGCCAAAACGCAGAAGAGTATAATAGAAACGAGGTGAAAAGATGGCAAGATATACCGGGCCTGTTTGCAGAATATGCAGAAGAGAAGGTTTAAAGTTATATTTAAAAGGTGACAGATGTTATACCGACAAATGCTCAATCGGCAGAAGAAATTATGCTCCCGGTCAGCATGGTCAAAATAACAAGAAACTTACTAACTATGGTACTCAGTTAAGAGAAAAACAAAAGGTTAGAAGATATTACGGAGTTTTAGAAGAGCAATTTAGAGAATATTACAATATAGCAGAAAAAATGTCCGGAAAAACCGGCGATAATTTGTTGAAATTGTTAGAGCTTAGATTTGACAATGTTATTTACAGATTAGGCTTTGCAAGTTCAAGACCTGAAGCAAGACAATTGGTAGTTCACGGTCATTTTACCGTAAACGGCAAGAAAGCCGATATCCCGTCAATGATATTACAAGTTGGTGATGAGATAAAGGTTAAAGAAAAAAGCCAAAGTTCAGATAAATTTAAAGCTTTAGCAGAAAGTCACAAGAATACCGCACCACAATGGCTGCAGGTTGAACCTGAAAATTTCACAGGGAGAATAATTGCTGAGCCTGCTAAAGAAGATATTGAAATACCAATAGAAGAGCATATGATTGTCGAGTTCTACTCCAAGTAATAGCATATAGGAAGATTACCCTCGACAAACAAAAATTAAGGAGGGTTGGGATGATAGAAATAGAAAAACCTAATATTACTTTAAATGAAAAGAATGACAATAACACCTATGGTAAAATAGTGGTTGAGCCGCTGGAAAGAGGCTATGGGACAACAATAGGGAATTCATTAAGGAGAATACTTCTTTCTTCGTTACCGGGAGCTGCTGTTACTTCGATTAACATTCAAGGAGTATTGCATGAATTTTCAACGATACCGGGTGTTAGAGAGGATGTAACGGAAATAATTCTTAACATTAAGAACTTAGCTGCTAAAATGAATGTACCGGGACCTGTGCAGCTTTTAATAGATGCAAAAGGTCCCAAAGAAGTTACGGCAGCTGATATAATTACTGGTGGAGATGTCGAGATAATAAACGAGGATCTGCATATTGCAACTCTTGAAGAAGGCTCCGAGCTCATTATCGAAATGGAAATGGAGCAGGGAAGAGGTTATGTAACAGCAGAAAGAAACAAGAAGGACAGCCAGGCAATCGGAGTTATCCCTATTGACTCTATTTATACACCTGTAAAAAAGGTAAACTTTACGGTTGAAGATACAAGGGTAGGGAACAGAACGGATTTCGACAAACTTACTCTTGAGGTCTGGACTAACGGCACAATAGAGCCTGAAGAAGCAGTTTCTTTAGGTGCAAAAATAATGAATGAACACCTCAACCTATTCATATCATTGACAGAGCATGTAAATGATGTGGAAATCATGGTTGAAAAAGAAGAAGATGAAAAAGAAAAAGTTTTGGAAATGACAATAGAGGAACTTGATTTATCGGTAAGGTCTTACAATTGTCTGAAGAGAGCAGGAATTAACACTGTAGAGGAGCTTACTTACAAGACTGAAGAAGATATGATGAAAGTAAGAAACCTTGGTAAAAAATCTTTGGATGAAGTATCTAAGAAACTTGAAGAATTAGGTTTATCTCTAAGGAAAAATGATAATTAGCTTTAAAAGGAGGACTAAATGGGTAGTCACAGAAAGCTTGGGTTTAAATCTGACCACAGGGTGGCAATGCTTCGAAATATGACTGCTGATCTTATTATGCATGGCAGAATAACGACAACAGTTACAAGAGCCAAAGAGCTTAGAAGAGTTGCAGAAAGAACTATCACTCTGGGAAAAAGAGGAGACCTGCACGCAAGACGTCAAGCATTAGCTTATTTATACGACAAAGAAGCTGTATATAAGCTATTTGAAGAAGTTGCTCCTAAATATAAGGATAGAAACGGTGGATACACGCGTATTCTAAAGTTAGGCCCCAGAAGAGGCGATGGAGCAGAAATGGCGATAATAGAATTAGTTTAATACAGAATAAAGGAAAATATTGAATATTGGGGACGGTTCTTTTTGTTCTTAAAGGACGGCTTGTGGTCGACCGTATGACAACAAAAAGAACCGTCTTTTTTTTGAGAGAAAAATGACAATTATAATTGTCGAAAATTGTCGTACAACAAAACATATTCGAAATGTAAAAATTGATTGAAAAAATTGTAATTTAATGGTAGCATAAACTTGTCAAAAATTATGTTGTAGGGTGTATAATTATGGTCAAAATTGCAATTTGTGATGATTCTAAGGAGTATATTGAAATTGTTAAGGAAGTAATAAGCAGAATAATGACTGATAATAATATAGTCTGTAAAATAAGTACATTTACATCAGGTATATCCTTAGTTGAAGACTATAAAAGGAAATCGTTTGATATTATTTTTTTAGATATGGAAATGCCTGAAAAAGACGGTGTTGAAACAGGACTTTTAATAAGGGAAATCAGTGAAAAGCCAATAATTTTCTACTTAACGTCACATAAGGAATATGCTTATGAATCATATCAGGTAAAAGCTAAGAATTATCTGCTGAAGCCGATTAAAAGTGAAGTATTAGAGAAGGAACTGCTGGAAGCTATTAAAGATTTGAATACACCCCTTGAATTTCTTGACTTAAAAGACATTAATGGTATAATTCACCGCATCCCCCTAAGCGAAATAACACATATTCTGAGAAAAAAAGAAGATAGAAAGCTGCATATATATACACTAAATAAAGAAGAAATCATCATTGTTCAAACTCTAAAAAGCATAGAAAACAGTCTATCTTGCTGCAGCTTTTTTATAAGATCCGGTAAATCCTGTCTTGTAAATATTAATAATATTCGAGCAATACACAAGAATACAATTTTTTTTTCAAATGATGAGACAGAAGAAGCAAGCAGAAGATGCCTTTCAGATTTAGTGAACTTATTCAAAAAATTAAACAAGAGGTGATAGAGTGGACACATGGATTTTAATTGAGGTTTTTGTTAATTTTCTTCAAAATTATATTATTTATAAAGTCACGGGACTGTTTTACACAAGAAGGTTATCGTTTAAATTTAGTGTTGAAATTGTAATAATTATAATGACCTTAATGCTTACCGGATTGAATTATTATTCCCAAATACATTCAAATCCTCTATTGTATTTTGCTTACTGTTTATTAATATTCATAACAGCAGCAATAATATATAAAGGCAATGTTATTTCAAAGGCTGTAATAATATTTTCACTTATAGTAATTACGGGAATCCTTGAATTGCTGGCAGCAGTCTTGATTACCACTATAGGAGGTTTTGATATAAACACTATTCAAGAGCAAAACAATGTCAGACTTGAAGTGATGATAATATCCCAAACACTTTATGTATATTTTTATATGTTTATGAGGAAAAGGTTTGGTAAGGATAAAATAAGCTTTTTTAATAACAAATACAATATCCTTGTAGGCACAATATTAATCTTGACTGTAATAACTATGATTATTCTTGGATGGATGTATGGAAATATTGACGTTACTAATGAAAGTATAGGTAAAACCTTATTAATACTGACACTGTGCGTTTCATTATTGTCTATTATTTCTATAACCTTAATGAACCAAGTTCTAAAAGACATGGAAGAAAAACATAAAAACGAAATGGAGCTTCAGCAAATCAAATTAGAAAGAGTTTATTTAGAGGATGTTAATACTGCCTTGGAGGAAATCAGAATTCTAAGACATGATATGCGCGGAGAGTTAGCATTAATACATGGTTACAATGAATTAAACCAAAAGGATAAAATCAGAGCACATATTGAAAAGAAGCTTCATGAAATGGATGTACAGCTTATTCCTCAAATAGATAATGAAAATATTATAACTTCATTCTTAAATTTCAAAATAAAGGAAGCAGAGTCCAAAAATATAAATGTTGAGTTAACGAGCAATATTAACGATGAGGAAATATATATTGACAAGGGAGATATTTGCAGGATAATAAACAATATTATGAACAATGCAATTGAAGCATTGAATGAATGTGATGAAAAAAGAATGAAGCTGTTTATCGGGATAGCGGGAGGCTATTTAATTATAAAATCGGAAAATCCTTATAAGGGCAGATTATTAACTGAAGGCAGTAAGATTATTACAATTAAAAGGGATAAAACAAAGCACGGTTACGGTTTAAAGAGTATTAACAATATAGCTGAAAAGTATAAGGGTTTTATGAGTATAATATATGAGGAAAATAGATTTAAGATAGATGTAGAAATGTTAAACAGTGAGGTGTATAAAAATGCGGCCGCCGAATAGTAGAATATACCACAGCTCTTTCTCATATGGCAATTATATTCGGGTTATTTGCCGTTTAAACAATGAAAACAACCGAATAGGCATTTTCAGGGAAAATTGTTGATATTTGTCTCTTTTTATCTTATTATGTTGTTAATAGGAAAGGGGGATTTAAATGAAGAAAAGTTTATCATTATTATCATGTCTTGCAATGCTTTTGGTAACAACAGCTCAAGCATCTATGGGAGTAACATGCATACTTTTTATTAATCAGCCGAAAGCACCTCAATGCCTGCTGGAAAATGATTAATAGAATTTCAGCATCATTGTCTGAAAGAATTGGGCTTAGGCTCAATTCTTCAGACAATGAAAAAGAAATATATGCATATAGCATTGAAGTACTGATATCTTTATTAATAAATCTCATTATCCTTTCCATAACGGCATATATTTTGAAAAAGCAGGCTGAACTCATTACATTTATAGTATTTTTTTCAAGTCTTAGAAGTTTCGCCGGAGGATATCATGCAAAGACCCATATTGAGTGTATATCCCTATCATTGTTTTTATTTGTAATATCAGCCTTAAGCAGTACTTATTTTATTGAGTACGGAAAAATCATATTATTTTTAGGAATTTTATTTTCAACAATAATGGTATTTGTCTTTGCTCCAACTGAATCTGAAAACAAACCTTTAAGTAAAAAAAAGCACAAGAAGTATAGATTAATCAGCAGGGTATTGGTAACAGCTTTATCTGCTTCAGCAATTTGTTTATATTTCACTAAGGAAACTACAGGGCATGTGTATATAACAGCAATTATAGCAATGTCTTTTGAATCAATAAGCTTATTGAAGCAATAAGAAAGTTTGAGAATTGGGGACGGTTTTTTGTTCTAATGAGCTAAAAACCGTCCCCAATTTTTCTGTTGCAAGGTATTTGTGTAAAATTACTGTTGTAAAATAATGTGAATGATGATATTATTCTTATGCGTCTTTAACGTTAAAATTTAAATATCAGGTGTGGAATGAACGAATACATAATTAAAATAGACAATGTGAAATTTAAATACGAAAAGAATTCCGATTATGCGGTCAAGGGAGTATCGCTTAATATTAAAGAGGGAGAATTTACCGCTATTATAGGTCACAACGGTTCAGGAAAATCAACTTTAGCTAAACTAATCAATTCAATTTTGCTCCCTTCTGAAGGCAGGATTTTTGTTAAAGGAATGGATACATCCGATGATACTAAGCTTTGGAATATAAGGCAAACAGCCGGCATGGTCTTTCAAAATCCGGACAATCAATTGGTGGCAACCATTGTTGAAGAAGATATAGCTTTCGGCCCTGAAAATTTAGGTATTGAGCCGGAAGAAATCAGAAAAAGAGTTGATGATTCTTTAAATACAGTAGGCATGTATGAATTCAGAAAAAGACCGCCCCATTTATTGTCGGGCGGACAAAAACAAAGAATTGCCATAGCAGGCATATTAGCATTAAATTCAGACTGTATAATTTTGGATGAACCTACTGCTATGTTAGACCCATCCGGCAGGAAGGAAGTAATGGAAACATTAAAAAAATTAAACGCTGAAGGCAAAACAATATTACTTATCACGCATTATATGGATGAAGCTGTTCAAGCTGACAGGGTGATAGTTATGGATAAAGGAAATATAAAATTGGACGGAACTCCAAAAGAAGTATTCAGAAATATTGATGAAATCAAGAAATACGGCTTGGATGTTCCTCAGGTAACAGAGCTTACTCAGGAGCTTATTAAGGAAGGACTTAACCTGCCCTCTGATATTATAGAAGTAAAGGAATTGGTGGACATATTATGCCAATAAAAGCAGAAAATATAAAATATATATACAGTGAAGGTACTCCCTTTAGAACTTTGGCCTTGGATAATGTGAATATTAAAATCGATCAAGGTGAATTTGTCGGAATAATAGGACATACCGGTTCAGGCAAGTCAACGTTGATACAGCTATTTAACGGTCTTGAGTCTGCTACGGAAGGAAGGGTAGAAGTTGACGGCATTCTAGTAGGAGAAGATAAGAAAAAATTAAAGTTAATACGTCAAACAGTAGGATTGGTATTTCAATACCCTGAATACCAGCTTTTTGAGGAAACCGTTGCAAAGGATGTTGCCTTTGGACCTTTAAATTTAGATCTTTCTCAAGAAGAAATTGATGTCAGAGTGAAAGAGGCATTGGAATTAGTCGGATTTAACTATAACAAAATAAAAGATGCTTCCCCCTTTGAATTGTCAGGAGGACAAAAAAGAAGGGTTGCAATTGCAGGTGTGCTTGCAATGAAACCAAATTATCTGATTTTAGATGAGCCTACAGCAGGTCTCGATCCGGCAGGAAGGAATGAAATATTCCACCAAATAAAAAAATTACATGAAAGATCAAACGTTACAGTTATTTTGGTGTCTCACAGCATGGAGGATATAGCAAAATTAGTAGACAGGGTTATTGTGCTCTACAAGGGGAAAGTACATATGCAGGGTACTCCCAAAGAAATATACTCAGAAGCCGATGAATTGGAAAGGATTGGCCTTGGAATTCCACAGATAGCTTCCATTGTTAGAGAGTTAAGAAATCGTGGATTCAATATTAAACAAGGCATACTCACAATTGAAGAAGCAAAAGAAGAAATATTAAAGGAAGTGAAGAGAAGAAATGTTTAAGAATTTAACTATCGGACAGCATTATCCTGTTGATTCTCCCATACACAACCTTGACCCAAGACTAAAAATAATTTTCACTATTATTTTTATAATATCATTATTTCTGATTGAAAGCTTTATCGGATTCTTAATTGTGATAGTATTTTTGACTGTGGTAATAACAATTTCAAGAGTACCTGTTAAATTTGTAATAAAAGGCTTAAGACCTATTTTATTCATTATATTGGTTACTTTTATTATTAATCTTTTGATGACACCGGGAAGAGTTGTTTTAACATTGGGCTTTATAAAGATTACCGAAGAAGGTTTGAGGCAAGCCGGATTCATGGCTGTGAGACTTATACTGCTTATAATGGGAACATCCCTTTTGACACTTACAACTTCGCCGATTATTTTGACAGATGGCATTGAAAGTCTTTTAAAACCATTTACTAAATTCGGTCTGCCTGCTCATGAATTAGCAATGATGATGACTATAGCCCTACGATTTATTCCTACTCTTATGGAAGAAACAGAAAAAATAATGAAGGCTCAGAAATCCAGAGGTGCTGATTTCGAAAGCGGTAATATTATAAGCAGAGCTAAAAATTTAGTTCCGCTTTTGGTTCCTCTTTTCATAAGTGCATTCAGGCGTGCCGATGAATTGGCAATGGCGATGGAGGCAAGATGCTATCGGGGAGGAGAGAACAGAACAAGAATGAGACAAATGAAAATTTCTAAAGGCGATTATGCTGCAGCATTTGTTTTCACGGTATATTTTGCGGCAATAATAGTATTTAAGATATGGTAAGAAATATAAAACTTTTAATTGCTTATGACGGTACAGCTTATTATGGCTGGCAAACCCAATTAAACAAGCCTACAATTCAAGAAACCATAGAAAAGGCATTAAGAGTCGTAATGAAGCAAAAAATTGATTTAACGGGCTCAGGGAGGACAGACAGGGGGGTTCATGCCTTGGGACAGGTGGCAAATTTCAAAGCAGACACAAAAATCCACCAGGATAAGATAAAAATTGCACTCAATGCTAATTTGCCATCTGACATAAGGATTTTGGAATCTGTCGATGTTCATCCTGATTTCAACTCAAGGTTTGATGCTGTTGACAAAACATATATGTATCAAATTTATAACGACCGGGTTCAAAATCCATTCTATGCAAGGTATTCATGCTTTATCCCGCAGATTTTGGATATTGATAAAATGGAGAACGCGCTTAAATTGATCTTGGGCACCCATGATTTCCAAGGATTTATGGCCGCCGGCTCAAATGTAAAAACTACGGTAAGGACAGTGTATGATGCTAGATTATTAAAAAAGGGAAGTCTGTTAAAAATTTATATAAAAGGCGACGGATTTTTGTACAATATGGTTAGAATAATTGCAGGAACATTAATTGATATAGGCAAAGGTTTAATAGACATTTCCTGCATAGATAAGGCTCTCACTGATAAAGACAGAAGGGTCTTAGGACAGACAGCTGCTCCCGAAGGATTATTTTTAATACAAGTAAATTACAAAAAATGACTTGACAATTTGATTTGATTCATATAGAATGTCATAGGTATTATTAGATAGAGAAAAACCGTTCCAAAGCCCCGGAGTTAGGTTTTTTGAATAGATAATTAAATAAAGGTAGATTACAGGAGGAGAATGAATGAAAAGCTTCTTAGCTAAACCTAATGAAGTTGAAAGGGTTTGGTATGTCATAGATGCCGAAGGCAAAACTTTAGGAAGACTTGCAACGGAAGTTGCCAAACTTTTAAGAGGTAAACATAAAGTAATATATACACCACATGTTGATACGGGAGACTATGTAATAGTAGTAAATGCTGAAAAAGTTGTATTGACAGGCAAGAAATTAGATCAGAAATTATACAGACGCCACTCTCTATATCCGGGCGGTTTGAAGGAAGTTCCTTACAGGAATTTATTCCAGAAAAAACCCACACAGCCGGTTTATTTGGCAGTAAAGGGAATGCTTCCAAAGAACAGCCTTGGAAGGAAAATGTTAAAGAAATTAAAAGTATATGCAGGTCCCGAGCACAATAACCAAGCTCAAAAGCCACAAGTATACGAGTTTTAATGGGAGAGGAGGACGATGATGGAAGTACAATACAGAGGAACAGGCAGAAGAAAAAAAGCCGTAGCAAGAGTAAGATTAGTTCCCGGAACAGGGAAAATCAATATAAATGAAAGAGATTTAGAAGATTATATAAAATATGAAACTTTAAGAACTGTTGTGAGAGAACCTTTGATGATAACTGATACAATGGGTCAATATGACGTATTGGTTAATGTAAAGGGCGGTGGATATACAGGTCAAGCAGGAGCAATCAGACATGGTATATCAAGAGCTCTTTTACAGGTAGACAAAGAATTAAGACCATTACTTAAAAAAGCCGGATTCTTAACAAGAGATTCAAGAATGAAAGAAAGAAAGAAATACGGTTTAAAGAAAGCAAGAAGAGCATCACAGTTCAGTAAGAGATAGTTGAATAAAATATTTGGGGACGGTTATTTTTGTTCTTAAAAACAAAAAGGACCGTCCTTTAAAAACTATAGTGTTTTCTTGGCACCCACTTAAAAAATCAAGTTTTTTTAGTGACTCCGAGAATAATATTCGAAAGGAGTTTTTTTTATGAAAAAGAACAATCAATTTATAACGCGCACTGCTCTAATAGCAGCTGCATATGCTGCTTTAACCTATGCTTTTGCGTGGATGAGCTATGAGCAGATACAGTTCAGGATATCGGAAATATTGGTCCTGTTTGCATTCATAGAGCCGAGGTATGGTCTTGGCTTGTTATTAGGGTGCATATTAGCTAACCTTGCAAGCCCCTTAGGGATAATTGACATTGCTGTAGGTACTTTTGCAACATTTTTGGCTATAATATTCATTATACAGGTGAGAAGGTTATTTGGCTTGAATAAAAAAGCGCTGATTATAGCAAGTTTAGGACCTGTTATTTCAAACGCTTTATTGGTTGGAGCAGAACTAACCTACTTGTTTAAGACCCCTTTTTTATGGAATGCATTTTATGTAGGAGCAGGCGAGTTGGCAGTTGTTGCTATAATAGGTACAGTGGTTGTAAATTCAATCATGAAGAATAATATTTTAGTTGAAAAACTTACATTCTGAATTTTGTATCAGCTGAACGCCTTTTGGAAGCCAGAATTTCAAGGCGTTTTTTTCTGTTGAAATACTTATTTCACTGTAAATATATTTATCTCCATCCATGCATACATTGGTTGGCTCGTTAAATTTAATTATGGCTGAATTAAGCTTACCATAGGTCAAATAACTGTTTATCTTCGGATTTTCCAAATGTTCTCCCTTTTTGTAGCTGCCCAGCAGGTTAACTATTTTTAGCCTTGAAATGTTTTCCACAAAGCACAAGTCAAGAATACCGTCGTTTAATTCTGCCAGAGGAGCACACTTGTATCCTCCGCCGTAATATTGTCCGTTTGCCACAACGCCTATTAAAAATGTTCCCTTTATAAGACCATTGTCTGTGGTAACTTCAATCTGCTTTCCCAATTTGCCGGACAAGGAATAAAAAATCGAAAGATAGTATCTGGTCGGCCCGTTAATAAAGGGAATTTTTTTAAATTTATTCATATTAAAGGCAACATCGGCATCAAGACCGATATTCAATACCGAGGCCACATACTCATCGTTCGCTTTTAATAAATCCAATTCTATGCTTTCGCCTTCCGTCTGCAAGTCGATATCGCTGAAATAAGCCGCATTTTTAAAATTCTTAATAAAATCATTGCCGGAACCTACCGGTATAACACC
>JAAYPY010000241.1 GCA_012519555.1 Tissierellia bacterium
AAAGTATCTTCGAATATTGCATGGCATGGAGACAAAAACATACTGATGAGAAAGATGCTTCTTTTGTCTACATTGTAGTCCTTCACACTTTGAAGAATTGCACCTGCTCCGATTGTCAGTCCGAAAAACATACCAAACAAGAGCGATATTCCGGACGTCTTGCTTAAGGTAAAGAATTTTGAAACAGGGTTAAAAGAATCCGATATTTTATCAATTAATTTTGTATCCTTAAAAATTTCTATTACAATCATAATCGGAATTAAAACCTTAGCAATATTCCACAAGAAGGTCAATAAGTTAATTAATATATCTATAATTCCACTCATAATATCACCCGAATATCCTATAATATAAAAATCCCATTAAAATTGAAAAAAATACTCTTACTGCTACACTTGCCGCTGCGCTTACACCTAATTTTTTGACTATTGCCGATTCAGATATCAAACTGTGAGATAGTGAAAGCATAATTGCTATTGTCGTAATTTGAACTGTATTAAGCTCTATAGCTGCAAGAGCACCCAAGCCTGCATATGTTCCCAAAAAATAGCCTAACATTATGACCAAGGATGCTTCACCGGGAAGTCCCATTATTGACATTACCGGTTTAAAAATTTCAGCCAATATATTTAACAGTCCTGAAACAGAAAGTATTTCAACTGCAATATATACAGGAACCAATATTTTTGACAGCTCTATGAGGGTATTAATACCGTTTTTAAAGCCTCGTTTAAAAGTATCTAAAGTAACCATGGCTACCTCCTTACATAAAAGAGATTATAACATACTAGTTATTTATAAACAATTTAAATTTTCCGCCTAATTTTTGTCGTGGAACTTTTTTACATAAATCTACGTCTTTGTAAGGGGTGGGCAAAATTGCCTATCCTTTTTAATTGTAATTTAAGAAATACATGGTAACATATTATTTTACAGGAGGTTTTAACATGAACATATTAGTTTGTGATGACGACAAGGAAATTGTAGGTGCAATCGAAGCCTATTTAAAAAGTGAAGGATACAATATTTTGAAATGCTATTCAGGGAAGCAGGCAATTCAAATTGTTGAAAAAAATGAAGTGCATTTAATAATAATGGATATAATGATGCCGGAAATGGACGGTATAACCGCTACAACAAAAATTAGGGAAATCAAGAATATTCCGGTTATTATGCTGTCGGCTAAATCTGAAGAAGCAGACATAGTATTAGGGCTTAATATGGGAGCTGATGACTATATAACAAAACCCTTCAACCCCTTGGAGCTGATTGCAAGAGTCAAATCCCACTTGAGAAGGTATACGGCCCTTGGAGGAGCTTTAGATATGGAAAAAACCAATCATTACTCAACAGGAAGCTTGATGATTGACGATGAAAGAAAAGAAGTTACCGTAGATGGAGAATTGGTAAAGCTTACTCCCGTTGAATACAAAATATTGCTGATGTTAACCAAAAACAAGGGTGCAGTATATTCCATAGACGAAATATATGAAAATGTGTGGAACGAGCCCTCCTTTAATCCGGAAAACACAGTGGCTGTCCACATAAGACGAATACGAGAAAAAATAGAAATTGATCCTAAGAATCCAAGATACCTTAAGGTGGTGTGGGGTGTTGGTTACAAAGTGGAAGATATTTAAACAAAAATATATAACGAAATTTTCTGCATTTTTGCTTCTTATAGTTTTTCTTATGATAGGAGTTTCTTCAGCCCTTAATATTTATTTAAAGGTTAAGAATTATGAGAGCATCGCAGTAAAAAACTATTTACAGAGCGACACCATAAGCAATGACCTTAAACAAGCAGCAAATCGTCTTGAATTGATAATGAGGGTCTATAAAAACGAAGACTATATTTTAAGCGGAGGAACCCTTGAGAATATAGGAATAAAGGACAACTGGAAACTCACCAATCTATATAATAACTATCTTGCGGAATACAATTACGAGGACAATCCGGAAATCAGGGAATTATTCTTCATTGAAGAAGAGCAAGAAATTCAAGAAATAAGAGAATCAATAATAAGCTCAGACCTGGCAAACTACGAAAAGATCATAAGTGAGCTGAATTTGCCTCAAGGTTATATTTATTATGCCACAGACGGCGAAAACGAAACAACAAATACAGGCAATCCAAACAAAGACTATTATTTATTGCGCAACGCATACATTATTATAGACGAAAACGGAATTGAATTGAACCCCGAAAACGGAGGCGGTGCCTCAGACCCTTTGACTGACATATTTGAATCGGAAACCTTTAATAAAAATATGCGTATTTATGCCGCCATAGAAGATGAAGCCCTTTTGCAAAGAGTAAACAGATGGAATTCAGACAGGCAGATATTAATAAGAAACACTGCTGTAATAATTATATGCATTTTTTTAACCACAGCCTGTTTTTCATACCTTATATCTTCAGCAGGCAGACTTGCAGGGAGTGATGAAATTCATCTGACATCTTTTGACAATCTTTATAGTGATTTGAATTTGATGCTCATTGCAGGGATAGTATTAGTGTGCAGGCTGGAATTTTTTAATGTATTAAATATTAAATCCATTAGCGAAAACCTTATGAGACTTGCTATGCTCATTATAACAGCCCTAGTATCAGCTCTTATGTTAATACTTATACTCTCCTTGGCAAGGCATATTAAAAAACGAACTATCATTAAACATTCGGTAATTTATATAGTTTTATCTAAATTCCTTGAAATATTAATAAAGATGGCAGCATCGGGGCCTCTCATGTATAAAACCATAGGCGGAGCATTATTGGTAATTGCGGCATCCGTATATGCAGCAGATAATACCATAATGATTGCCTTGATTTCAATTATTTCAACATTTATTATCTATAAGAAGGTAACACATTTTAAAAGGATACAAGAAGGATTGCAGATAGCTAAAAGCGGTGATTATGATTATAAGATTAAATTAGAAGGAAAGGGTGAATTCAGGCAGCTTTCGGAGGATATTAACGAATTAACTTCAGGGCTTAAATCAGCAGTTCAAAGCGAAGTCAAAAGCGAAAAACTGAAAACCGAACTGATAACTAATGTATCCCATGACATAAAAACACCTCTGACATCAATAATATCCTATGTGGATTTGTTGAAAAGGGAAGGGCTAAGTTCTGATAATGCTCCAAAATACTTGGATGTGTTGGAAAGGAAGTCCAACAGACTCAAAAACCTCACCGAAGACTTGTTTGAAGCGGCAAAAGCAACCAGCGGCAGCATTGAGCCAAAATTTGAAAGGGTTCATATAAATTCTTTAGTTGAACAATTATTGGGGGAATTAGACGAAAAAATAAACGAATCAGAACTAATTTTTAAAGTGACGGCATCAAATGAAAAAATATATGCCAAAGCTGACGGCCGTCTTTTAAGCAGAGTAATGGAAAATCTACTGTCGAATATTTTCAAATATACCCTTACAGGTTCAAGAGTATATATAGTAATTTCAGAAGATGACAACAATGTTTACGTAAGTTTTAAAAATATCTCTGCTTATGAACTGAATATTCCCGTAAATGAACTTATGGAAAGATTTAAAAGAGGCGACGAATCACGAAGCTCCGAGGGAAGCGGTTTAGGGCTTGCAATTGCCGCAAGCTTAATGGAAGTACAGGAAGGTTCTCTTGAGCTGAGTATTGACGGAGATTTATTTAAAGCAGAAGTCCGCCTGAACAAATTTTAAATTAATTTTCCCAAAAATTTTTGTATAAAAAAAGACTTTTATCACATAATATAAAAAAAGAAATCGTGTGTACCATTTAAATATAACGTCCCCCTTTATTTTAATCATACGCGGTTTCTTTTTTTATTGAAAAGTTTAGAGGAGTGTTTTTCCAGTCGCATGAATATGAAAAATTTACAATTGAAATAATTGTCGAATAGTGTTATTATGTATTGAGTTAGTAAGCATTATAATGAAAAATACATATAAGGGAGACATTCTTTAGAGGTGTGTCTCCTTACGATTGAGGTATGGAAGATGTATTCCCCTCATTAACATTTAAGGAGAATCATGGAAAAAATTATAGTAAAAAAGAGCACAGGACTTAAGGGAAACATTAGGGTTGACGGCTCAAAAAACTCTATTCTGCCCATATTGGCAGCAACACTTTTATGCAAAGAAGAATGCATTATTCACGACATTCCGGATTTACAGGATGTGAAGATAATGTGCAGACTTTTGGAGGAATTAGGGGCAAAGGTTGAAAAGTTAGGAACCGATTCTTTGAAAGTAAGAGCTGACAACATTAAAACCTGCGAAGCTCCTTACGAACTTATAAGCAAAATGAGAGCATCATTCTTAGTAATGGGTCCTCTGTTAACAAGATGTCACGATGCAAAGGTATATATGCCCGGAGGGTGTGCAATAGGGGCAAGACCTATTGATTTGCATTTAAAAGGATTTAAATATTTAGGCTCTGATGTAAAGTCCGAAAGCGGCTATGTACATGCCACAGCAGAAAAATTAATAGGAAGAGACATATATCTTGACTTTCCCAGCGTGGGTGCGACAGAAAACTTAATTATGGCGGCAACCTTGGCAGAAGGGGAAACAGTTATCGAGAATGCAGCAGAAGAACCGGAAATAGTTGATTTAGCTAACTTTATCAATTCAATGGGAGGCAATATTATAGGAGCGGGCACCAAGACAATACGAATTAAAGGTGTTGAAAAGCTGCATAAAACAGAGCATACAGTAATCCCTGACAGAATAGAAGCAGGTACCTACATGGTAGTTGCGGCAGCCACCGGCGGAGATGTGATGATTGAAAATGTTGTGCCCAGCCATTTGCAGCCTGTTATTGCAAAACTCAGAGAGTCAGGAGCTGCTGTTGAAGAATATGATGATAAAATAAGGATAAAAGCAGGGGATACCGTAAAAGCCTTGGACATAAAAACACTCCCCTATCCCGGTTTCCCTACGGATATGCAGGCTCAGTTCATGGCTTTCTTATCTAAGGCGGAAGGAACAAGCATAATTAACGAAACTATTTTTGAAAACCGTTTTATGCATGTAAATGAAATGTCCAAGATGGGATTAAGCGTTAAAGTGGAAGGAAGCAGCGCTATATTAAAAGGCAGCAGCCCTTTAAGCGGGGCGAAAGTAAAGGCAACGGATTTAAGGGCAGGAGCAGCTCTTATCATAGCCGGATTAATAGCCGAAGGAGAAACTGAAATTACAGAAGTCTATCATATTAAGAGAGGATATTCAAACATAATTGAAAAGCTAAAGAGTTTAGGAGCAAATATAAGATACGAGAAATGATAATTTGTACAAGCCTCAGTAAAATTCAGTGGAATTCTTTAAAAAACCTATTGAATTTTCACAAATTATAAGCTATATTATAAGAAGGGTCAATCCCTTTTTATTTATAAAACCGTTACACTTTTTAAAATATAGCGGGGTGAAATATGAAAGAAATTACGGTATATTTAGTGCGGCACTGCCGGCCGGAATTACCTTCTGGCCATATATGCTTGGGATTAACAGATATTCCCTTAAGCCGGGAAGGTATAGGTCAAGCTGCTAAGCTTAAAAGTTATTTTTCTGACAAGAATATTAAAGCAATATATTCCAGCCCCCTTGAAA
>JAAYPY010000242.1 GCA_012519555.1 Tissierellia bacterium
CCACCTCTTAATTTTTTATAATATTTCAAAGGCTTTATTAATTAAGTCTTTAAAATTAATTCCATTTGGACTGCCTTCTATTTTTAAGTGAGCCAGATATTCTATGTTCCCTTCTGTTCCTTTTATGGGAGAATAATCCATGCTCATCAATTGCAAATTATTTACTTTGCAATAATTGCTCAGATTGTTAAGAACCTCCAAATGAACATTCTTATCCTTAACTATGCCTTTTTTTCCAATATTTTCTTTTCCTGCTTCAAATTGTGGTTTTACTAGTGCGACAACATCTGTGCTTTTATGACTTATTTCGACAATTTTAGGTAAAATGTACTTCAATGAAATAAATGAAACATCAACAGTTACCAGGTCAATATCGTCAGTAATTATTGACTTGTCAATGTATCTAAAATTGGTGTTTTCTAAATTTATAACTCGTTTATCATTTCTTAAAGAGTCATGAAGCTGCCCCTTACCCACATCAACTGCATACACCTTTTTTGCTCCATGTTTTAATAGATAATCAGTAAATCCACCGGTAGAAGCTCCTATATCGACTGCTATTTTGCTTTCAACATTTATATTAAATACTTCCATCGCTTTTTGAATTTTCACATAACCCCTGCTTATATAAAGCTCTCCGGTGATTTTTATTTTTACTTCATCACTTACCGGATATGAAGGTTTTGTTATTAATTTATCATCTACATATACAGAATTATTTAATATAAGCTGTTTTGATCTTTCTCGACTGCTTGTATAGCCTTTGTCATGCAAATATACGTCAAGTCTGTAATTTTTCATTTTAATCCTTACTTGTTACATAAATATTCTTATATTAATATAATTATTTGAATAATTAAGTAAAATTATAGCATAAAAATTTTTCTATATCAATTAGTATTTTTAATAATTATGAAAATTATGTTTATTAATTATCCTTATCACTATGTATAAGCTATATAAAAGTATCCGCAGTCTCAAAAATGGGGTTAGGTCATCTTTTCATCGATAATTTTTATCCTTTTTTGGGTATCGTCCAATTTTCTCATGCAAAATGTATAAGCGATCATTCCTTTTTCATAATTGTCAAGAAGCTCATCTATTGTAATATCATTTTTATTTTCAAATTTCTGTACGATATTTTTCAAATCTTCCAAAGCACTTTCAAAGCTTTCGTACTCCATATTACACCTCTTTTATATCTATAGTTTCTGCTTCTATTTTAAAGTCTGCAAATCTTATTTGCAAAACATCCTTCATCGCTACCTGGTCCTTATATTTTATTATATTTCCTGTATTATCAGAAATTATAGCAAATCCCTTTTTCAGCTGTTTCTTGTAATCAAATGAATTTAATTTTTCACCCATTATTTTTAGAGCTAAATAATATTCATTAATATATTTGAATGTTTCGTTTTTTATAAAATTTTTATGAATCTCTAATTGAGCTTTTGTTTTATAAATATCCTCTAATGGTAAAGAGCTTTTCAAAATATATTTTGTTGACATAAGGTCAGCTTTTTTTAAAGATATGACATTGTTTGTCCCCGATTTTAAAGCAAATAAAAGATTGTTAAGCCTTTCTTCAACATCTTTGTAGCCTCTGATAATTCTTTCGGCGGCTGCTGTTGGAGTGTGACAATAAATATCCGCTACATAATCTGTTAAGGTCCTGTCTGTTTCGTGTCCGATACCTGTAACAACCACTGCTTTTGATTTATAAACTTCCATGGCTAACTCAATATCATTAAAAACATTTAAATCTTCAAAGCTGCCTCCACCTCTTGAAATAAGAACTACTTCGGTTTCTATATTGTTGAAATACTTTAATCCTTCAATTATGCTTTCCTTGGCCTTTTCCCCTTGTACCAATGTGTTATAAACAGTTATATCTATATTTGCTTTTACGCCTTCAAAGGTTTTTAATATATCTTTGATAGCTGCTCCTGATTTTGAAGTAATTATGCCGATTTTTTGAGGGAAAGCAGGAAGCTCTCTCTTGCGGTCAAATAATCCCTGTGAGCGTAATTTTTCTTTTAATAGTTCCAAATCAAGCAGTATCTTGCCTAATCCTATCCTTTCAATGTTTCGAACTATAAGCTGGTATGTTCCTTTGGCTTCATAAACAGAAAGCTCTCCTTCTGCAATTATTTTATCTCCATTTTTTGAAATTGAGTCAGCAAAAAAAGCAATACAATTTATACATGAGGATTCGTCACATAATGAAAAATAAGTATAGCCTGTCTTACTCATTCTAATGTTTGTAATTTCGCCTTCCACCCTCAAATTATTGAGTATTGAATTACCCATTAAGTATTTTTTGATATATTGGTTTAAAACTGATACTTTAATTGGTTTTATTTTCATTGTGCCACCTGTCAATAATAGGCAGAAATGCAAGACCTAAGGCATTATCGGAAGAATTGTATAAAGACGGAAATATAATTTCATATTCTTTGATTTGTTTCAAAATATAATTTCTTATAAGTCTGTTGGATGCAACCCCTCCTGAAATAATTACGGTTTTGTGTTGAAGAGCCGATAAGCTGTATAATATACTAATAATACATTCGGCAATATATTCAAAAAGTGAAGTTATTATTTCTTCTTTTTTATATTTATTTAGCAAATTTCCGTAGAAATTTTCCATTCCGGATAAATTTATATATGAGCCTTTGCCTAGAGATGGTTTTGAGAGCTTTTTGACTCTTTTATCATGAATATACTCTTCCATATATTTACCGCATGGAAAGGGAAATCCCATCTTTGTACCTATCCTGTCTATAAGCTGACCAAATGTTATATCCTTTGTTCCGCCAATAATTTTTGTTTCAAAACCTTTTGAAATCTTTTTAGCGGATACAAATTCTGTAGTTCCTCCTGATATGTGAACTGCAAGGAATTCATCAATATTTTTATAATTATCAAATAAAGATGCGCCAATATGGTTTTCTTGATGAGAATATTCAATAAACTCACAATTCAAGGTATGGGATATAACCTTTCCGAAATTTTTACCTGCAATAAATACAGGCATGTAAGAGCCTTCAACATTTCGCGGTCTTGAACTGACGGATATAGTATCAACCTTAGAAAGATCCTGTGTAATACTTGAGTAGAGTTCCGGCAGATTTTTCAAATGCTGAAATACAGCCTCTTGCTGTCTTAATCCCTTTTGTCCCTCTTTTACTTCAAGCACTTTTCTTTTATCAGCAAGTATTTTATTGGTTTTTTTATCAACTAATGCAATGGATGTTGTGTAAGCACTTGTATCGATTCCAAGTATATATGTCATTTCTTAATACACCTTACTACAGTTCCAAGTATTCCGTTAATGAATTTATGTGAATCTTCATTTGAATATTTTTTGCTTATTTCCACTGCTTCATTAATTGACACACTTTCCGGTATTGTTTCATTATACAGTATTTCAGAAAGAGCAATTCGTAAAACCGCCAGATCAACCTTAGCAATACGGGAAATCTTCCAGTCCTTCGAATTATCGGTAATATATTTGTCGATTTCTTCCATATTGTCAATCATATCCGAAATAGTTTTATTCAAATAATCTATATCCATGTCTTCAAGTTCAAAATGCTCTAAGTACTCTGTTAAATTATTTCTGTTAAACTCTTTGTTTACATCCATGCTGTATGCAAATTTTACAGTTTCTTCTCTTGTTTCTTTACGTTTCATGTTTGCTCCTAAGGTATAAATAGATTGACATGAAAGATTGGGGGCACACATTTAGTGTGTCCCCGGACTTATTATCAATCTATTTTATTTACATATTATTCTAATGCTATGTCTACAGGTTCTTTTTCTTTATCCCTGTCTTTGTCCTTTTCTTTATCCTGGACAATATTAAGTACATGGACGTTTACAGCTGCTACCTGCAAATCAGTCATTGTTTCTATTTCTTTCTTTATTGCAAGTTGAACTTCCTTGGCAACCTGGTTTATTCTATAGCCGTATTCAACATTGATAAAAATATCCAATACTACTGTATCTTCATTAATCTCAACTTTTATACCTTTTGCATAATTGTTTTTTGAAAATAAGTTGGTAATGCCGTCGGCTACGCCTGTACGAGTAGTATTTACGCCTTTAACCTGGCTTGCTGCAATACCTGCAATAATTATTACAACATCATCGGATATTTTTACCTGACCAAATTCAAATTTATCGTTATCCATTACTGCACCTCCTAAAATAATTATAGCAGAAGTTGTAAATTATTACAAATCAATATTGTCGAATTTAACAATTTTTATTTGAGAAGGTGTGTAATTTGTTTCTGAAACTACTACATCTAGAATTATTGTTGCATCTGCTTGTTCTACCGTATCATTCGTAACCACTTTAACCATACTTTCATCTACAATGGCAACTGATTCATTATATCCCTTTGATTGAAGCATAAGTTCAATTCCCTGTTCTGCTTCAATAAATGAATTCTTTTTTAGTAACAGCTGTTCAAATTGAGCCTTTGTGTCATCCGATATTGTAGCAGAGCTTAAACTTCCTTCAAGATAATCCAATACATCCATGTTGGCCTTTTCTTTGTTTAGCTTGAAGTTGGCAAAGCTAGCATTTAGAACACCTAAAACACCTCCCGAGGAAGCTTCTTCCGAAACCGATAAATCGGTAATATCGCCTAAGATTTCATAGTCTGTTTCCTCAGGCAGTATTTCTGCATACTCAACTTCGCTTACTCCGCCCTCAATTATTTCTGCTATATCACCATCTAAATCTGCTGTTTTTAACTGACCTGTTTCAAGATCATCAAATGCATTGTCCGGCGTCAAACTCATATTTATATACCCAATAATAAATATTATTGCCAGAGATGCTAAAAATACTAATGTTTCTTTTCTCATTATCATAAGACCCCCTTAGTTAATAACTATTATTTCAATATCATTTAATTTGATATCCAATAATGCTTTTACAGAATTCATAAGAATTCCGTAAATATCTTTATTTCCGCTGTATTTCACCACTAGAAGCACGCCTGATATTTCAGGATATTCGTAATACCGTTCAACTACTGAATTATCCCTTCCCAATATAACTTTGTTTTGTTTTGTCTCTCTGTTCACCTCTCTTTTAGTACCGTCGCTCATGGATTCAATATTTGTTTCATTACTTATGTTTTCATCAAAAACCGGTTCTAATACAGGAGTCTTTTTAGTGTAAATCATCACATCCACACTGGAAACTCCTTCTATCTTTCCAAGTATTTCCTCCATCCTTTTTTCTAAAGAATACACATAGCTTTCTGTTTTCACTTCATTTTCCTGATAACTTACAGAGTCTTGTGAAACTTTTGAAAAATCAAGTTTCAGTATTAAAGATATTATCACCAATAATATGAAAACATTGACTGCATAGCTTAATTTCTTGTTTTCTTTCAGCATTTTAATAAAATTACTCATATCCTCCTCCGTTTATATATATGTTATCTGATTTGAGTTGAAAAATTTCAGCTATGTTAGATTTTAGTTTGTTGAGCTCATCATTCCCGATCATCTTTCTTAAGTATACAGAGGCACTTACTTCCATGTCCTCCGTGAAACTTAAGATGATGTCAGAAACCACTTCCTCTCCTTTAAAATTTTCTTTGTTTATAAAAGCAATAATTTCAGGAGAGTTCACCTTTATTTCCCTTTGATATGCAGGAGCTTCACTTGTCTTTAATAAATTTACATTCAAGCTCCCATTAAGAAATATATTATCCAAAATGAAAATCATGATTAAAAGTTTAATCGATACTCTGCAAAATTTCTGTGTCTTACCCTCTGGAAAAATTATCATTATTAAATTAAAAATCAAGATTAAGATTAAAGTGTTTACAATTGTTGTTTTCATAGTTATCCTAATATGTTGTTCATATAATTTATTATTATTGAGTAGTAAACTGTTATGATTATTATTGGAGTAATAAGGCATATAAGGTAAATATAGAACATATCAGCCATTTCATAAATGAGCTTGGATATATTTTCATTAAAAGGTTCAGTCAATACTCCTAAAACCTTATATACAATAAATGCTATACTAATTTTTATAATCGAGCCTCCAAAAGATGAAAGAATGAAAACTATTACAACAATTCCAAGAACGTCCTTTATCATCAATAAACTTTTCAAAAAGACACCGAAAATTGATGAAACCGCATTTCCCACTACCGGCAAAGAGGTCGGTGACATTGCCTTTATGGAGCTTATAAAAATATTATCTGTTTTATATAATATATATCCTTGTACAGAAAAATTTATGACTACAATAATCATAAACCCGGATAAAATTAATAGGGTTCCTTTCTTTAAAGCCTTGTACATAAGCTTGGCATTTATAAACTTGTTCATATTATTGGTTAATATTACGGCTATCATTATGACTGTCATAATATCAGTGAGGTTGTAAATAAACTGAGTGGCAATGCCAATAGTATAATTCAATGAGGTCTGAAAAAACTGCAGCAGGCTTAATTTACCAAAAGTGAGCATTGCTGCCATAAATATAGCATTGATTTCTTCCGTTATAATTTTAAAATCCTTAAAGTCGCTTTTTAATATGTTCTTTATACTCAATACATCCTTTAGAATAATTGTGAAAATAATTAATACGGAAGATAATACAACAATATCTGAAACACTTTTGTTGTCACTGTCATCTGTAAAATAATTGACTATGGTGAGTGCTATACATATAACAAACACGTTAATTCCGGTTTTTAAAATATCCTTGAAATAAAACTGCTCATTTTTTAACTCAAAAGAGAGATAATCCTTTAAGCTAAGGTCTAAATTACCTGTAAAAGCATTCCTTATCAAATCTCGAATTAAAATATTATTTTCTCTGAAATATGTATTTTTACTGTTTATATAATCTTCAATAGTATCTGTGGGTATTTCATCCATAGCTTCCTCTATGGCTGAAGCTTGGTCTGTCAGTACAAATAATACAGTAACAGCAATTATTATAAGTGTTATTTTTTTCATTTTATCACCCGTTTACTAAAATCAAAACTTGATCTAAAAATACCTTAATAATATCTATAGAATATATGAGTATTATCAGCTTTCCTGCAATTTCAACCTTTTTTCCGACAGATTCATAATCTAAATCCTTGCACAAAAGTGAAATGAAATCACAAATGTAAGCTATGCCTACAATTTTTAAAATAGTGTTGAAATATTCAGTTCTTATCTCATATCTTACAAATAAATTCGCAATTTCTTCAACATATACCTTAAGCTCCGTGAACAGCAGAAATAAGACAAGAATGCCAAAAATAACCGTTATGTAAACTTTGAATTCAGAATTGAATTTAGATAAGGTTATTCCCAAGATTAATGTTATTACAGCTATAAGAACTATTTTCCCAAGCAACATATTTATCCCTCATCAATATAAGTTAAACACAGATTTTACCTCCATGAACAGGTCATTCATCATACTCACTATAAGAGCCATTACAACAATTACTCCCGCTAATGTGACAAACATGGCTTGTTCATCTCTTCCCGTCTTTGTTAAAATTTGATTAAATACAGCTACTACAATTCCTATTGCTCCAACTTTCAAAATTATATCTATATCCATGTTTCCTCCTAAACCAATATGATAGCTGCCAAACAACCTGCAAGTAATGAAATTCTATTGTTTAATGTTTTTTTCTCATTATGCTTAATAGTGTATTCGTCTAAATATTTTTCCATTTCTTCTATGGTAAAATTTAACTTTTTGTCCAAAATATCTGAATATGTACAGCCATAATAATCAATAATTTCCGTAAAAAATGTATTAAATGTTTCAGAAGTATACATAATATTATTTATGTATACTAATAGTTCTTTAGAGCTTTTTTTATCTTTCAAAAAATTGATCATTGAGTTTATTATCATTTTGGTATCATTACTTTTGAAGTTATATTTTTCGTAGATTTCTTCAAAGGACATCTTCATATCACATGAATACACTCTGAGATATTCAGTGAAATTTATTATTTCTTTCATTTTATTTATTTTTTGGTCTCCATCATGGTTAACAAAGCTGAATATATACCTGACAGTGACTATGGTTCCTATAAATAATGCAGTTTTAATCCATATCATTGTAAACCACCCTATTACTTTTTAAATCAATTACTTCTTTTAACTTTAATGGACTTTTGTCTAAAATGAATGCTCTTTCAAAGAAATTATTCTCTATAATGTTTCTTAAATATATATTTCTTTTTATATCATCTATACCGAAGCCATGTGCTGTTGCAATAATTTTAACTCCGCTTTTCAGGGCATATTGTATAATTTCAAAATCATCTATAGACCCTAATTCATCGGAAATTATCACTTTAGGAGAAAGTGCTCTTATGCTCATGAAAAATCCGTCACTTTTCCTGCAGTAAGATAAAACATCTGTTCTCCTTCCTGTGTTCATTTGAGGAATTCCGTTATACACTGCGCTTATTTCTCCTCTTTCATCTATTATGGTTACGTCACATCCTTCAAAATAAGGAGATTTAAAACCGTCACTTAAGTTTCTTGCCACATCTCTTATTAATGTTGTCTTTCCGGAAAGGGGCGGTCCTACAATCAAGGTATTGTAGATATTTTTATCGGAGGTTATGAGATACCTTAAGGCTTTGTACGAGCATCCGTAAAATTCTCTTGCAATTCTTATATTAAGCGATGTAATATTCTTAAACCCTTTTAAGCGGTCCATGTCATAAATACAGTCGCCGCCTATACCAACCCTATGTCCCCCTTCTATTGTCAGATATCCCTTATTTATTTCATTTTCAAAGGCATGTATTGAATTCTTGGTTAAGTTGCCAACAATTTCATCAATGTCTTTTTTTGTAATAATGGTAGAGCTATCTAAAAATAACTCTCTTTTTAATGTTTTAACCAGTACGGGGCTGTTAATTCTAAGCCGGATTTCAACGGCTTCATTAAAAATACCGCCAGTTTTAGAAATAACACTTTTTACCCTTTGGTTTAAATAATTCAATAAATTTTGCATAAGTCTCCTTACCTTGTCCTCTTAATCTATTAATATTATTAATTTATAAATTTATGACACAAAGGGGTTTACAAATATATATTTAGTGGTATAATAATCATGTAAATATCTTCAGGGCAGGGTGAAATTCCCGACCGGCGG
>JAAYPY010000051.1 GCA_012519555.1 Tissierellia bacterium
AGCAATACATGAGGCAGCAAAAGCTGTAATTTTAAATAATGAGCTGATAATTGCTACTGCTGCAAGTATTTGTGCTACAATATTTATAAACATGCCTATGGATACAAAGACTGATGAAATCAAACCTACCTTATCTCCATATTCTTCAGCTAATATTTGAGAAATTGTTTCATTGCCGGTACGATATATGGGTTTAACAAATATCAAACCTAAGATCAAACATCCTAATCCTGCTCCTAAGGTAAACCACCATGCGGAAAATCCATAAGTATATGCTAATTCGGATGTTCCGACGGTTGAGGCGCCTCCCACAAGGGTTCCCGTAATCGTTCCCGCAATGATCGAATACCCGACCTTATGGCTGCCGACAGAAAAATCAGATGAATTTTTCACTTTTTTCCCTGAATATATCCCTGCGGCAATAATCAATGTCAATCCCAATAACATACCAAAATATAAAAAAACATTCATTATGGTCTCCTTAAGCTACTTTGATTTTGTTCATTTTATTAACTGTTTATGTTAACTTTTATTGCATAAAGTATTTTAAAGGGTCACAAATCAAAAAAATTTAATCAAATTTTGTTAGATTTGCAATAAGAGTTAATTTAACAAAAGATAATAAACAATAATGAAACATTAATTATCCATTATTGTAATTGCAATTAGCATGCCATTATATGTAAATACTTAATTTGCTTTAACAAGTTTTGAAGCACCTCATATAATAGAAATAGACTTTTCTAAGGAGGTTCAAATGAAAGAAAAACATGTTTTTGCCGGCAATAACACATCTGAAGGATTTTTCAGCTATTTTGATCATCTGTTAAAGCCTGAGGAAGCTGAACACATTTATATTCTTAAAGGAGGACCGGGAGTAGGCAAAAATCAATTCATGAAGAAGTTTGCTGAAAAAATGGCAGAAAGGGGCGATTCTATAGAATATATTCACTGCTCAAGCGACAATGTCAGTCTTGACGGAGTATTGATTCCTAAACTAAAAATTCTATTAGTTGACGGTACATCACCTCATATCATCGACCCTGTCCTTCCGGGTACAGTTGATGAAATAATTAATCTTGGAGCCTTTTTAGATGTTCATAAACTAAATAAACATAGGGCTGCTATAATCCAAACCAATAAAGCCAAATCAAATTTATACAAAAGTGCTTACAGATATTTAAGAGCTGCAGGTATTATTTATGATGAAATCAGCTCTATTTACGATTTGTATGTGGATGCTGATAAATTTGATGAAATGTGTGAAAAAGCTGTAACTAAACTGTTTTCTGATTCGTATGTTGAAGGAAGCGGCAATGTCAGAAAGCTGTTTACCGAATCATTTACAGCAAATGGGTATATAAGTCTTACGGAGCTCTTCTTTGAAGAAAATGAAGTGTGGGCAGTTGTAGGTATTGATACAAACTATTCTTCAATATTACTATCCAGGATCTTAAGCGAGGCAGTTAAAAGAGGATTTAATGTAGAATGTTATTACAGACCTTTAAGTCCGAAAAAGCTTCAGCATATATATTTACCGGAAAGGAAGCTCATAATTGTTACTGCAGAAGCTCCGATGAGTGAAAAATTTGATGAAATTTTTGATATTCATAGCATAATGGATGTTGAAAGCATAAAGACACAAATTTCTGAAATTGAAAAGAATCTCCACTTATATAATATGCTAATAGATAATGCATTAAATAAGCTTTCTGATACAAAAAAAATGCATGACCTTTTAGAAATTATTTACTCTAACTGTATGGACTTTAACGGTGTTAATGAATGCTTTGATAAATTAATCAGCCTCTATGAATAGGTATGAAGACTCATCTTTACATAAGCTAGAGGGACAATGAAAGGTCTTTGGAAATAGTTTTATAAGAATGTCCATCTGCTAAATTTTTAGGAGGTATCAAATGGCTTTATCTTCTCTTCACTATTTGTACATGATAATGGTAGTAATTATACTTGCTATCATGCTAATGAAAAAAGAAATAGTAATTCCATGTATTATAGGTATTTTTGCAATGGGTTTTCTTTATTCTGGCAGTGCAGTATTTGCTATTCAGTCTATATTTAACTCGATTATTTATTCAGGTAATGAATTTTGGGGCATCATAGTTATTATTTCATTGGTTGTTGCCATGTCTAAGTCCCTGCAGGCTGTTGGTGCTGATGTATTAATCATGTCGCCTATCAAAAGAATTATGGTTAATCAAACTATGGCATTTTGGGGAATAGGTGTGACAATGATGATAATATCTTGGTTGGTATGGCCCAGCCCTGCAGTTCCCTTGGTAGGGGCAGTTCTGCTGCCTGCCGCGGTTGCCACAGGTCTACCTGTTATCTATGCAGCGGCTGCAATGAATTTATTCGGCCATGGTGTCGCACTTTCCAGTGACTTTTTTATTCAAGGAGCACCTACAATAACTGCTGCCGGAGCAGGTATTGAGGTAACTGAAATTTTAAAGGCATCAGTGCCATTGTGGCTTACAATGTCTATAGTAACTATAGCAACAGCATTTATTCTGATGAAAAGAGACTTGAAAAGAAACCCCGGCCTTATATCTGTTACAGATGAAAGTTTTAAATCCCAAGCAGCGACTCAGGGCAAGACAGCGAAATATGTTGCTGTACTCACACCCATAGCATTTTTAATTAACATTGCTGCAATGGTAAAATTTAATTTAGCAGGAGGCGACGCAACTGCCCTTGTTGGAGGAACAGCAATAATCATAATGCTTTTGACTGTTTTAACAAGCTTTAAAATCAAGGATGGTTTTGAGATGATCGTTGATCATATCAAAGAAGGTTTTAAATTTGGAATTACTGTTTTTGCTCCAGTTCTTTTCATAGGAGGATTCTTTTTTTTAGGTAATCAAAATGGAGCTACAGCTATTTTAGGTGCGGAAGCACCGGGAATACTGAATGACATAAGCTTATATTTATCGGAAAGTATTCAAATGACAAAGTTTTCAACCATATTAACTCAAACTGTGGTTGCGCTGATTACAGGTCTGGATGGCTCAGGATTTTCAGGACTTCCGATTGTAGGAACTTTAGCTTATACATTTTCAAATGTTATTGACATAGATATGGCAGGATTGGCAGCCTTAGGTCAAATAATTACGGTTTGGGTTGACGGAGGAACCATAATTCCTTGGGCAGTGATTCCTGTAGCTGCAATATGCAATATAAGCCCTCAAGAGCTTGCAAGAAAAAACTTAGTGCCGGTGCTCTGCGGAATCGGCGCTGCGATTGCAGTGGCCTTGGTAATATTATAGGAAGAGGGACACACCTCCTCATATAAGCCAAGTCTTTGTTGGTGGGAGGGATGTCCCCGTACTTAGCGCCTTAATAAGAGAAAAATTGGGATAGTAAGCAACTGTCCCAATTTTCATATCTCCATTGAAAACACAATGAAATGTCCTCTTTTTATAATACCTTTTTCAAATATTGCCCCGTATATGAGCTTTTTACTTTTGCGATTTCTTCGGGAGTTCCTTCTGCGACGACTGTTCCTCCTCCGTCCCCTCCTTCCGGGCCTAAGTCAATAATGTAATCCGCAGTTTTAATGACATCTAAATTATGCTCTATTACAATAACCGAATTGCCTGCTTCCACAAGCCTGTTCAAAACCTCTGTAAGCATGTGAATATCCGCAGTATGGAGACCGGTTGTAGGTTCATCCAAAACATAGACTGTTTTGCCGGTTCCTCTTTTGCTAAGCTCATAAGCCAACTTAACACGTTGTGCTTCTCCTCCCGATAGTTCAGGGGAAGGCTGGCCTAATTTCACATATCCCAATCCGACATCCTGCAATGTTTTTATCTTGTTTTGAATTTTCGGAATGTTTTCGAAAAAATCCAAGGCTTCATCTATAGTCATGTCTAAAACATCAGCTATATTTTTTCCCTTGTACTTAACTTCCAATGTTTCTCTGTTGTACCTCTTCCCCTTGCACACATCACATGGCACATATACATCAGAAAGAAAGTGCATTTCAATTTTTAAAATTCCGTCTCCCCGGCATGCTTCGCACCTGCCGCCCTTGACATTAAAGCTGAACCTTCCTTTTTTATAGCCTCTTTCCTTGGCTTCAAGGGTCATGGAGTAAACATCCCTGATATAGTCAAATACCCCTGTGTAAGTGGCTGGATTAGACCTTGGTGTCCTTCCTATAGGGGACTGGTCAATGGTAATTATTTTATCTATATTCTCAATACCCAGCATTTCATCGAATTTACCGGGACGGTTAGTATTTCTGAATAATTTCTGGTGGAGCCCCTTTGCAAGTATTTCGTTTATCAGGGAGCTTTTTCCCGAACCGGAAACGCCGGTTACGCAGCACATTACCCCTAAAGGAATTTTCACGTCTAAATTCTTCAGGTTGTTTTCTTTGGCACCTTTTATTTCAATGAACTTTTCAGGTTTTCTTCTTACAGAAGGAACTTCAATTTTTTTCTTGCCGCTTAGATATTGCCCGGTAATTGAATTTGGATTGTTCTTAATTTCATCAATTGTTCCAAATTCCACTACCTCTCCCCCGTGGATTCCTGCACCCGGCCCTATGTCCAAAATATAATCCGCATTTTCCATTGTTTCGACATCATGCTCAACCACAATAAGCGTATTTCCTAAATCGGTTAAACTTCGCAGAGTTTTGATAAGCATTGAATTGTCCCTTTGGTGGAGGCCTATGCTGGGCTCATCCAAGACGTATAAAACCCCTACCAGGCTTGAACCTATTTGGGTTGCCAATCTTATGCGCTGGGATTCGCCTCCGGACAAGGTAGATGCATTTCTTGCCAAGGTCAGATAATTAAGTCCCACATCCGATAAAAATTGGAGCCTGTCTTTGATCTCTTTAATTATCTGACTGCCTATAATTCTATGCATGGGGCTTAAGTCGAGCCGGTCAAAAAACTTAAGGCTTTTTACAACTGAAAGCTGCGACACTTCATATATATTTTTGTTTCCTATTTTAACGGCCAAGCTTATGGGATTCAGCCTTGCTCCCTTGCATGAAGGGCAAGGACTTTCATACATGTATTCTTCTATCCACTCCCGCATTCCGGGAGACATGGTTTCGTTGTACCTTCTTTGGAGGTTGTTTACAACTCCTTCAAAGTCCCTAATATATTCTCTTGGACCTTGAAACTTGCTCACGAAATTTACGGTAACTTCTCTTCCATTTGTACCGTATAATATTTCGTCGATAAATTCTTGAGGAGCTTGGGAAAGAGGCTTGGATATATCAAAGTTATGATGTTTTGCCAAGGCTGCAAACATTTGGTAGTAGTATCCATCTTCCTCTGCTCCAAAGGGCGCAATTGCTCTTTCACCGATTGTCTTTGAATAATCGGGAATTACCAATTCAACATCTATTTCTCTTTTAACACCCAAGCCGTTGCATGTTTCACATGCTCCGATAGGATTATTGAAGGAAAACATCCTTGGTGATATTTCTCCAAAGCCTATGCCGCAGTCTGTACATGCAAACTTGGTGCTCATCAAAAGCTCTTCCTGATCCATCACATCAATAAGAACCATCCCTCCGGATAATGACAAAGCAGTTTCCACCGAATCAACAAGCCTTTTTTGAATTCCATCTCTGACAATAAGTCTGTCAATAACAACCTCTATAGTATGTTTTTTATTTTTTTCCAATACTATATCGTCCTCTAACTCTAACAGCCGGCCATCCACCCTAACTCTTACAAAGCCTTCTTTTTTCACGTCCTCCAATAATTTTTTGTGGGTTCCTTTAGCACCCCTGACCATTGGAGCCATAATTTGAATTCTTGTTGATTCTTCATATTCTAATACCTTATCAATTATCTGGTCCACCGTCTGAGTTGTTATGGGTTTTCCGCAATTGGGGCAGTGAGGCACTCCTATTCTTGCAAACAAAAGTCTGTAATAATCATAAATCTCTGTAATAGTACCCACGGTTGAACGGGGGTTTCTGTTGGTTGATTTTTGGTCAATGGAAATTGCAGGTGATAATCCTTCGATTGATTCCACATCCGGTTTATCCATCTGTCCCAAAAACATTCTTGCATAGGAGGACAAACTTTCAACATAACGTCTTTGTCCTTCAGCATATATGGTATCAAAAGCAA
>JAAYPY010000005.1 GCA_012519555.1 Tissierellia bacterium
TATTGAGTGAGGCTCAGGCCTAATTTGGGTGGTACCGCGGAATCTTCGTCCCAATCGGGAGGAAGATTTTTGTATGAGCAAAAATTTTGGTGAACGGAGACTGCGCAAGCCCTAATCTCAAATATGCTAATTGGTAGTTATTGATACCTGTAATTGAAAACAGAATATATTTGGAGGCGAAAAATGAAATCATACAATCCACAGGCCATTGAAAATAAATGGCAGGAAATATGGAGAAAGAATGAAACTTTTAAAGCGAAAGACGATACAGACCAGAAGAAATTTTACGGTCTTGTGGAATTCCCATATCCATCAGGGGTAGGACTGCACGTGGGGCACATTCGTGCATATACTTCCCTGGAAGTAATATCAAGAAAAAGAAGGTTAGAAGGATACAATGTATTGTTTCCCATAGGCTGGGATGCCTTTGGTCTGCCTACGGAAAACTATGCCATGCAGACAGGAAAGCATCCAAGAAAGGTTACGGATGATAATATCAAGATTTTTACTGCCCAGCTTAATGCCGCGGGATATTCATTTGACTGGTCAAGAAGTGTCGATACGACTGACCCCGAGTATTATAAATGGACTCAGTGGATATTTGTGCAATTATTTAAGCATGGGCTGGCTTACAAGGATAAAACCTATGTAAACTTCTGCAAGAGCTGTAAGGTTGTACTTGCAAACGAGGATTCGCAAAACGGTATATGCGACCGTTGCGGCAGTCAGGTAGTGCAGATGGAAAAGGATGTATGGTTCCTTAAAATCAGGGATTATGCAGATAAGCTTTTGGAAGGGCTGGATGAAGTTGATTATCTGCCTCGAATAAGAATTGAACAGGAAAACTGGATAGGTCGTTCTTATGGTGCCGAAGTTGATTTTAAATTAAAGGATACAGAGGATAATTTAAGAGTATTTACTACAAGACCTGACACCTTGTACGGAGTTACATTTATGGTAATGGCTCCTGAGCATCCCTTTATTAAAAAATATGAATATAAAATCCAAAACATGGATGAAATAAAAGAATACCAGGAAGAATCTAAAAAGAAAACCGAATTTGAAAGAGTGCAGTTAGCAAAAGGCAAGACCGGTGTAGAACTAAAAGGATTAACTGCTCTTAATCCCGTTAATGGGGAAGAAGTGCCCATTTGGGTTGCTGACTATGTAATGATGGGATATGGAACAGGTGCTATTATGGGTGTTCCCGGTCACGACCAAAGAGACTGGGACTTTGCAAAAAAATACAATATCCCCATAATTGAAGTTATTGGTGGGGGGAATGTTGAAGAAGAAGCATATACGGATGTAGAAGACGGAATATTGGTAAATTCGGGCATGATTAACGGCTTGAGGGTAAAGGATGCAATTGAAAAGATAACTGACTATTTGGTAAAAAATAATTTAGGTGAGAGAAAAGTAAATTACAAAATGAAGGATTGGGCCTTTAACAGACAGAGATACTGGGGAGAGCCGATTCCAATAATTCATTGTCCTCGTTGCGGCATGGTTCATGTGCCGGAAGATGAGCTTCCTTTGTTACTGCCTGAGGTTGAAAATTTTCATCCTAGTGATTCGGGAGAATCCCCGCTCGCCAACATACCTGAATGGGTAAATGTAAAATGTCCCCTATGCGGAGAAGATGCGAAAAGAGAAACTGATACCATGCCTCAATGGGCCGGCTCATCATGGTATTTCTTGAGATATATAGACCCTCATAATAACCAGAAAATAGCATCAAAAGAAAAGTTAGACTACTGGGGTCCCGTTGACTGGTATAACGGCGGCATGGAGCACGTAACAAGACATATGATTTATTCAAGATTTTGGCACAGATTCCTTTATGATATAGGAGTTGTACCCTTTATAGAGCCCTATGCAAAACGTACGGCCCAAGGGTTGATACTTGGTGCGGACGGAGAAAAAATGTCTAAATCGAGAGGTAATGTGGTTAATCCCAACGATATAATAGATGAATACGGTGCTGATACTTTAAGAACATATATTATGTTTATAGGAGACTATGAAAAATATGCAATTTGGAATGATGCAAGCGTAAAGGGCTGCAAGAGATTTTTAGACAGGGTTTGGAAAATGCAGGAGATGGTAAATAATGAAAAGGGATATTCTCAGAAGCATTTAACGCTTATGCATAAAACAATTAAAAAGGTCAGCGAAGATTACGAAGCTATGAAATTTAACACTGCGATAGCTGCCATGATGAGCTTTGTTAATGAAATTAATAACGATGGAAGCATTACAAGGGATGAATTAAAAGCATTCATTACACTGCTTTATCCCGTTGCGCCTCATATAGCTGAGGAAATATGGCAGGAACAAGGTTTTAAAGGCATGTTAAACCAAGCTGAATGGCCCTCCTGGGATGAAGAAAAGACAGTTGATGATGTAATAGAGCTACCTGTCCAGGTAAGCGGCAAGGTAAGAGGGAAAATAGTATTGCCAAAGGATGCAGACTTAAAAACAGCAAGGGAATTAGCGGAAGCCGATGAAAATATTGTAAAGTACTTAGAAGGAAAAATTAGGGTTAAAGAAATATATATACCCGGAAAAATATTTAATATAGTAGTGAAATAAACAAGGGGGACACCTGCAGTATTTATAGCGGGAGTAATGTCCCCAAAATTTCCCCAAATTTTTAAAAAAGTTATTGACAAAAATGAAAATATAAGTTAAGATTGCAAAATAAATAATAATAAATGCATTGACGCAGAGAAAGATATTTTTATCCTTTACAGAGAGTTGGATAAGGTGAAAGCCAACATTGAGAGAAATATGTAATATTCACTGCAGAGCATGTTTGTTCAACGGAAATCAAGTAGACAAACACGTATACCCACGTTACAGGGTTAGAAGTTGATAGACTTTGAAGTGATGATTTATATCATAATAAGGGTGGTACCGCGGAATCTTTCGTCCCTATAAGCATATTTGAAAAAATATGTTTATAGGGACTTTTGTTTTATGTCAAACTTTGGCCAAGTTTAAGGAAAACAAAAAATTATAACAATAAAATACTTGGAGGACATTATGAAAAAAACATTAAAAAAAATGATTGCACTATTATTAGTTCTAACTGTGATATTAGGAGGGTGCAAGGCAGCAGCCAATGATAAAGAAATGGTGAAGACAGGTGGCAAAACATATACGATAGGAATAACACAATATATGGAGCATCCGTCACTTGATGAGGCCAGGCAGGGACTGATTGATGAATTAACGGAACAAGGGGTTAACATAAATATTAATTATGTTAACGCGCAAGGAGATTCTTCAAATAATCAAATAATTTCGGAGAAATTTGTTAAAGATAAAGTTGATTTAATCTATGCTATATCCACTTTATCAGCTCAAGCAGCAAAGAATTCAACGAAAAACACTGATATACCGGTATTGTTCTCAGCTGTTACAGATCCCGTATACTCAGAAATAATAAGAGCTCATGATGAAATTCAAAATATCACAGGTGTAACTGATAAGGTTGAAGCAGTAGAAGTATTAAAATTAGCAAAAGAGATGAGAGAAGATGCAAAAACAGCAGGTATTATTTACAACACAGGTGAATCTAATTCGCAAGTACAAGTGGAAGAAGTAATAAAAGCTGCGGAGGTATTGGATATGACAGTTGAAGCTGTAGGTATATCATCTATGAATGATATACCTCAAGCAGTTTACACATTGTCTAAGAAATCAGATCTGCTTTATATAATTTCTGATAACATGGTAGCTGCATCTATAGATTTAATTGCGAATTTAGCAATAGATAACAATATTCTCACATTATCAACAATTGAATCTCAGGCAGCGGACGGAATTTTAATGGCTAATGGTCTAAGTTACTATAATCTTGGCAGACAAGCAGGTGAAATGGCAAAGAAAATCCTGACCGGTCAAGCGGATATAAAGGATATATATGTGGAACAACCATCAGGATTAAAGAAAACAGTAAATGTAAAAACAATGGAAGCTTTAGGACTTTCAAAGGATAATAAAGCATTTGAGGGGGCAGTCTTTATAGAGTAACTTTTAAAACCCCTCTTCATATAATGCATGAGGAGGGGTGATTATGTTTGATATAATTAGCTATTACAATACATATCCATACAGCGGATATATGGGTTATTATTCAATGATGACGAGCTGTTTTTGTAAAAAATCATATTTCAGAGTTCTGAATGCTTTTAATTTACCTTTGGATATTCAAGTCAATGACATCCTTATGGCAGAGAGCTTAAAGATTGGGGAATTTACGAAATATGTAAAGTTGCCTCCGAATTCCTACCGTGTTTTGATTCACTCAGAGAATGATAACTTGTTATTTGAATCGGATATAAACATAGATAATAACTTGGTATATACGGCAGTTGTCTCGGAGGATAATAAAGATCACAATGATATTTGTATATTAATGGTACCAGAGCAAAAAGTACATCACATGGCTTGTAATATGTCTGCATTAAGATTGGCAAATTTGTGTGTTGATGAAGCTGAAGTTGTTTTATCTGCATCAGACGGAACTGTTCTGTTTTCAGATATTAAGTATGGAAAAGTATCATGCAATGTTGCTGTTCCATCAGGAAGGTATAATTTATATTTAAAGAGACAGGATGGAACAGAAATTTTAGAGCATTATCTTGATGCTGCACCCTACATGCATTATACCTTGTTTATTGTAGGGAAACAAAAAGATGGCAGCATTAAAATAATTGTCCCTGAAGATGGGGTAAATTACTTAGATCTATGTTAAAGCAGCAATGCCCCCATCCCCTTGTCACATCCTCTTGTCACTATACCGGCACTATGATATAATTCATCAATAAAAATAATGAGGTGAACTATGAAAACAATAGGGATTATAGGGGGTATGGGACCCCTTGCCACGGTGCATTTATTTGAAAGAATAGTTTTAAGAACAAAGGCAGAAAAAGATCAGGATCACATTCGTGTTATAATCGACAGCAATACAAATATTCAGGACAGAACAAAGGCAATATTAGGCTATGGGGAAAGTCCGGCAGGAGAATTGGTTAGTTCAGCAAAGATACTTGAAAAGAGCGGTGCTGATTTTTTAATAATGCCTTGTAATACTGCACACTATTTTATAGAAGATATAAAGAAGAGCATCAGTATTCCTATTATTAACATGCTTGAAGAGTCGGTTAAGTACACATATGAAAAATATGGCAAGGATCAAGTAGTAGGTATAATGGCTAGTGATGGTACTATTAAAACAAAAATATATGAAAATTATTATAATGAATTAGGTATTAAAACAGTTGTTCCTATAAAAACTCAAGCACTGATTATGAAATTTATTTATGATGTTATAAAAAAAGGTAATTATGGTGAAGGTACCGACCTTTTGTTTAAATGTGCAGATGAATTGAAGAAATTAGGAGCGACTGTATTTTTGTTAGGCTGTACCGAGCTTTCATCAGCACAGTATTTGTATAAATTTGAAGGAAACTTTATTAATCCCATGGAAGTTTTAGCAGAAAAGGCCATCACATATGCAGGAGGAGAACTGAATTGACAATATGATTAATTAAGCATGGGATGACAAGATATGTTATTGAATGATATAATAAAAAAATAAAAAATCAACTTGAATATTACGAACGTTTGCTGTATAATCATAGAAAAACATTCGTCGGAGATAATATGAAAAAATATAAGAGAAATCAAAGAATCGGAGCTTTGATGAAAATTTTTGCAGAAAAACCTAATTATCTGTTTTCATATAATTATTTTTGTGAAATTTTCAATGCTTCAAAATCAACAATAAGTGAAGATGTGGCAATTGTTAAGGATTTGGTGACAGAGATGAACTTCGGCAGAATTGATACTGTTTCCGGGGCTGCAGGCGGTGTTATATTTATACCTATATTGGGAAGCAAGGAACGAAATGATATGCTTGATCAGTTGTGTTCTTTATTTTTACAAAAAAACCGTATACTGCCCGGCGGTTTTATTTATATGACAGACATTTTCAATAATCCAAACATCGTGTCGAATATTGCCAAAGTTATTTCCTCTGAATTTAGCAATAAGTATATTGATTATATTGTTACTGTTGAAACAAAAGGTATCCCTGTAGCTATACTGACAGGTCAAAAGTTAAATGTTCCGGTGGCTGTAATCAGAAGAAACAACAAAATTACCGAAGGAGCAACAGTGAGCATAAATTATGTATCAGGTTCATCAAACAATATTCAAACTATGTCTTTATCAAAGAGATCTTTAAAGGAAAATGCTGAAGTTCTAATAATTGATGACTTTATGAAAGGCGGCGGAACCTGCAAAGGTATGGAGGATATGATGAGAGAGTTTAATGCAAATGTTGTAGGTACTGCGGTTGTTATTGAAACTAAGGAGCCTGAAAAGAAATTAGTAGATAATTACACTTCCCTATTGGTACTTAATAATATTAGCTTAAAAGAAGGGATTATTGAGGTTCGGCCTAATCCTAAATTGTTAAAATAAATTCATATTTTTAATAACAAAATTATGAAAATGTTTTTTTGCTATTTTTGGTTATTTATAGTATAATGTTTGAAAAAGACGTAATTTTTGGGGGAAGGTGGTGACAACATGAAAATATCAGACGTAAGAGTAAGAAAAATCAATTCTGAGGGTAAGATGAAGGCAATCGTTTCCGTGACCTTTGATGATTGTTTTGTAGTACATGATATCAAGATAATCGAAGGTCAAGAAGGATTGTTTATAGCAATGCCCAGCAGGAAGATGCCGGATGGAGAGTTTAAGGATATAGCTCATCCTATTAATTCTGAAACAAGGAATCTTGTTGCAGAGGCCGTATTTAGAGCCTATGAAGAAAAGCGCATAGAAGAAAGCGAAAACGTGGAAGAAGCCGCTCTTCTGTAGCGCTGTTACTGATGATTTTTAAGTCAACAGTACTCGGGTCTTACATAGACCCTTTTATTGTGCAAACAACAAGGTTCCCGGGTATCCAACAAGAATCTTTGATTGCCTTCTGGTACTTAGATTTTGGAGTAAATTTTAGGGGAATGTCCTCGAATATTTTTTTGACTTACTAAATAATATGATATATAATAACACAGTATTACAGTTTATTACATTAAGGAGAATTTATTATGAATATGTCAATTATATTAGCAGCAGGCGAAGGGACAAGAATGAAATCAAATATTCCTAAAACATTGCACAAAGTTTGCGGGAAGGAAATGATTAAATACGTAATTGAAGCATCTATAAATTCAGGCATAGATAAAAATATTGTTGTTTTAGGACATGGAAAAGAAAAAGTTGGACACAATATTAAAGATATGAATGTACAAACTGTTGAACAGCCAATAGGAGAAAATGTACCATACGGAACGGGTTACGCTGTAATGGCTGCAGAAAAATTAATTGACAATGATGATATGGTTTTAATTCTATGTGCAGATGGACCACTCATCAGTAAAGAAACATTAAACAGCTTTATGAACTATCATTGCGAAAACAACCATGCTGCTTCGGTAATGACAGCTAATTTAGATAATCCCACAGGTTATGGCAGAATAATAAGAAAAGCAGATGAGTCCATAGATAAAATTGTAGAAGAGAAAGATGCAACCGAGGAAATTAAAAATATTAAGGAAATAAATACAGGTATATATTGTTTTAATGGTGAACTTTTAAAATATGCTTTGAAAAAAATCAACAGGGATAACTCACAAAATGAGTATTATCTTACAGATACAATAAAGGTTTTAAATAATGAGGGTGCTAAAATAGGGGGATGGCTGCTAAAGGATGCTGAAGATATCAAAGCTGTAAATGACAGAGTCCAGCTTGCAGAAGTAACAAAAATAATGCAAAAGAGAATCAACCAAAGACATATGTATTCAGGAGTTACAATAATTGACCCGGATAATACATATATAGATGATACTGTAATAATCGGCAAAGATACGGTTATTTATCCAAGTACATATTTGGAGGAAGGAACAATTATTGGAGACTCTTGCGTAATAGGACCTAATACAAGGATAATTAATTCCACTGTATGCAATAAGGTAACAGTGGAGAATTCAAAAGTTGTGGAATCTTTTATTGATAATGGAACATGCGTAGGACCTTTTGCATTTCTAAGACCCGGAAGCAACTTGGGTAAAAATGTTAAAATTGGCGATTTTGTTGAAGTAAAAAAATCAAAAATCGGAGACAATTCAAAGTCATCCCATTTGGCCTACATAGGTGATGCAGAAGTTGGCAAAGATGTTAATATTGGTTGTGGAGTTGTTTTTGTTAATTATGATGGAAAGAATAAACATAAAACCATAGTAGGCGACAAAGCTTTCCTTGGAAGCAATTCTAATTTGATTGCTCCTGTTACAATCGAAGAAGGCGGATATGTTGCAGCAGGCTCAACAATTACAGAAGATGTAAAGAAGGGCGATTTAGCAATTGCACGTGCAAGACAGGTCAACAAAGAAGGAAAAGGCAGGAATAGGTTTTAAAGAGGTTAATATGTATATAATTGCAGGACTTGGCAATCCGGGTAGGGAGTATACAAGCACCAGACATAATTCAGGTTACATGGCTATAGAATATTTAGCGGAAAAACTAAATGTAAAATTAAATAAATTGAAATTCAACTCTGTATATGGGGAGACGTCCATAAACGGAGAAAAGGTTATGCTTGTAAAACCTGTAACTTATATGAACAGAAGCGGGCTTGCCATAGGGGAAATAGTGAAATTTTATAAAATACCGACAGAAGCTCTCATTGTAATATATGATGACATTGATATACCATTAGGCACTTTAAGAATCAGACCCAACGGCAGTGCCGGTACCCATAATGGAATGAGATCAATAATAAGCAGTATAGGGAGCGAATTTCCGCGCATAAGAATAGGCATAGGCAGAAATGAGGAAATGGACTTAGCTGATTATGTGCTGCAGAAATTTTCACCATCAGAAAAGGATATAGTGGCTCCCATAATTGAAAAAGCCGCAGAAGCTGCTATTGAAATCATAGAAAACAGTATTGAAAGCGCGATGCAGAAGTATAATATAAAGGGTAGTATGAAGGGGGACACACCTTTAACTTAAAAGAAATGTCTCCGTACCGAAGGGAAACACCTTAAATATGAATAGAGTTTTGTTTAAACAATTTCAAAGTACAGAAAAATTTAAAAAGATATGCGAAAATTATAAAAAAGGAAAAAGTCAGCTTATCCAAGGGATCAACGAAGAAGGATTAGCTTATTTAGCTTGTAATCTATTAGATATATCCAATAAAGTATTAATTCTTACAAGCAGTGAATCCAAATCAAAAAAGTATGAAGAAAGTATCAGAGCTTATACCCGACATTCATCTCGCTTTCAACCTAAAGAATTTATTTTGTATAATGTTGATGCATTAAGCAAGGATGTTGAATATAAAAGAGCAAATTTATTGAATGATATTCTATATAAACAAAAAAACATTGTAACTGCTTCAATAAATTCAATTATTACAAGGGTAATGCCTAAAGATAGATTTAAGGAAAGCATAATAGAATTAATATACGGCAAGAGCTATGACTTAAATGAATTAAGAAGCAACTTGATAAAGCTTAAATATGAGAGAGTAGATGCAATAGAAGGAGTCGGTCAATTTTCCGTAAGGGGCGGGATTATTGATATTTTTTCTCCTTCCGAAGAAAATCCATGCAGAATAGAGTTTTTTGATGATGAAGTAGATTCAATAAGATTGTTTGATTTGAAAACTCAGCGCTCAGTTAAAAATATTAAATCTGTCAAAATTCTTCCTTGCAGCGATATTTTGTTCAAAAAAGATGAGATAAAAACTATTTTATCTGAAGTTGAAAATGATTACAAGGAGCGTCAAGACAAATTAAGCAAGGAAGCATCGAAAAATCTGAAGAACCTTTACTTTAGTTATCAAGATAAGCTGATGGGAGGAATAGGCATTGAAAATGCGGACCTCTTGGTGCCTTTCATAAAAAGGTCCTTTACAAACCTCTTAGATTATTTTGATGATGAATTTATTCTTATCCTTGATGAACCCGAGAGGGCATTTGAAGAGCTCAATACTTTAAATGAAAGCTTTAGGATTAAGTTTAGCGAGTTATTCGAGAAGGGCGAAATTTTTTCAAAACAAAGTGAAGTTTATTTAAGCGAATATGAATTTTTGGAGGAAATATCCAAAAGACCTTTCATTTCGATAAACGGTAAAGAAAAAATCATTAAAGCAGATACTTCTGTTCATATGCTGTTCAAGGAAGCTCCTTCTTTCTACGGCAGGATTGAAGACTTGTCAAAGGAGCTAAACAGGCTGAAATACAAGGGTTATAAGGTAGATATTATACTTAGCACTTATGAAAGCTGCAGGAAGCTTCATAATCTGCTGAATGATTACCAATGCATAACTGCATTGTCAAAGGATGCAGATGCAGCTGAAAGCGGACAAGTGATAATAGCCCCCGGAGAATTAATAAAAGGATTTGAGTATTACGATAACAAAATTCTTGTGCTTACAGAAAATGAAGTGCTTGGTTCAACCAAACGCAAGTCCCGAAAAGCAAAAAAGCGCAAGGGTGCTGCAATTGAAGTTTTTACGGATTTAAAGGTTGGAGACTATGTGGTGCATGAGCATCACGGTATCGGTCAATATGTAGGAATTGAAAAAATCCGTGTACAGAATATCCAAAAGGATTATTTGTGCATCAAGTATAAAGCCGAAGATAAGCTTTATGTTCCTGTTGATCAAATGTCTCTTATTCAAAAGTACATCGGTTCTGATTCAGAAAAACCCAAGCTTAATAAAATGGGCAGCTCTGACTGGATAAAAACCAAGGAGCGCACAAAGGCTGCCATAGAAAATATGGCAAGCGAGCTGATTAAACTATATGCCAAGAGAAAAGTTTCGAAGGGCTACGCTTTTTCAAAAGATACCGAGTGGCAAAAGGAATTTGAATACAAATTCCCTTTTGAAGAAACAGAGGACCAGCTTCGCTGCGTAAGAGAAATCAAAAAAGATATGGAAAAGAATATCTGCATGGATAGACTTCTTTGCGGAGATGTGGGATTCGGAAAAACCGAAGTGGCAATGAGGGCGGCATTTAAAGCGGTTATGGATTCAAAACAAGTGGCAATGCTTGTTCCTACAACCATATTGGCTCAGCAGCATTATACTAATTTAGTCGAAAGATTCAGGGGATATCCCATAAAAATTGAAATGCTCAGCCGCTTCAGAACACCTTATCAACAAAACAAAATAATAAATGATTTAAATAAAGGTTTGATTGATATAGTAATAGGAACACATAAGCTTCTTTCCAAGGAGCTAAAATTCAAGGATTTAGGTCTTTTGATAATAGATGAAGAACAAAGATTTGGCGTCAAACACAAGGAATTAATAAAACAACTTAAATCAAACATTGATGTTCTTACACTGTCGGCAACGCCCATACCAAGGACCCTTCATATGTCTATGATTGGTGTAAGGGACATGAGCATTATATCCGAGCCGCCTGGAGACAGGCTGCCCATTCAAACTTATGTTATCGAATATAACGAGGGACTGATAAAGGATGCAATTGAAAAGGAAATATCCAGGGGCGGTCAGGTATATTATGTTCACAACAGGGTAGCTGATATAGATCATACTGCTGCTAAATTAAGTAAACTGCTGCCTGATGCCCGTATTGCAGTAGCTCACGGTCAAATGAGCGAACGACACCTTGAAAATATAATGCTCGAATTTGTAAATAAAGAATATGATATTTTGGTTTGTACTACTATAATTGAAACGGGAATGGATATACCCAACGTAAATACATTGATTATAGATAATGCTGATTATTTAGGACTTTCGCAGCTGTATCAGCTTCGTGGAAGGATAGGCAGATCAAACAAAGTATCATTTGCCTACCTCACCTATGAAAAAGATAAAATGCTGTCAGAAGTAGCTGATAAAAGGCTTAAAGCCATAAAGGAATTTACCGAGTTCGGTTCAGGATTTAAAATTGCCATGCGTGATTTGGAAATAAGGGGCAGCGGCAACATATTGGGATCTGAGCAGCATGGACATATGTTAGCGATCGGATATGATTTGTATGTTAAATTTTTAAATCGGGCAGTAAAGGAAATACAAGGGAAACAGGTGGATGAAGATATTGAAACATCAGTTGATTTAAATGTCGACGGCTATATTCCTTCTTCATTTGTTGAAAATGAAGAGCAAAAAATAGAAATTTATAAAAAAATAGCTGCCGCAGAAAGCAAGAATGATATATTTGATATTACGGAAGAGATTATTGACAGATTTGGAAATATTCCGGTTCAAGTGGATAACCTGTTAAAAATATCATATATTAAGTCACTCTGCAAGAAATTGCGCATAAAAGCAATCTCTCAGGCAGGTAACACGGTAAGTTTTGAAATGACAGGGAATGACCTTAGTCAGAATATTATAGAGTTTTTAATTAAAAATTATTATGAAAAGATAAGCTTTGTTGGAACAAATGAGCCTATCATTAAGTATAAATTAGAATCAATTGAACAAGAGAAAATTCTTAAGGAATTGGAAGAGTTTTTAGAAATACTAAAAAATATTAAAGCAGATACTACTGCTGTGGAGGAAAAAGATGAACAAATTTAAAAAATCACTATTCTTAATAGGTCTATTGTGCATAGCTTTAGCATTTACGTCATGTTCAAATAAGGATGGTCAAGATGCTAATGAAGAGGACGTGGTGGCAACAGTTAACGGTAAAGCTATATTACGAAAAGAATATGAAGATGCATTAGCTTATTATAAGAATTATGTTGAGTATCAATTTGGAGAGGGTGCTTGGGAAACAGAAGCAACAAGAGGTTTAACATATAAAGAAATATATGAAGATTATATAATGGAAGAAATGACTAATTCATTACTTTTATTAGATGCTGCCGAAAAAGAGGGCATTGAAGTAACCGAAGAAGAAAAAGAACACGCATTGGAAAATTTTAAAATTAATTTCGCAAATGATGAAGATTATAAAAATTTTATGGAACAAAGAGGTATGACGGAAGAGTTTATTATACAAGAATTGACCAAAGAATTATTAGTTAATAATTATGTAATATCAAAAATTGACGGTATCGTACCAAGTGATGATGAGTTGAAAACTATTTTTGACGATATTAAAATGGATACTAAAGTAAGAGCAAGCCATATTCTTGTGGAAACAGAAGAAGAAGCTAAAGATATAATCGAAAGAATCACTAAAGGTGAAGACTTTAGCGAGCTTGCCAAAGAGCTGTCCACAGATACCGTCAGCGGAGCAAATGGAGGAGATTTGGATTATTTCAACTATTCCCAAATGGTTAAGCCATTCGCGGAAGCAGCATTTGATTTGGAAATAGGAGAAGTGAGCCAACCGGTACAATCTGAATTTGGATACCACATTATAAAGTTAACAGATAGAATTATTGATGAAGACATAACTGTGGAATCAAAAAAGGATGAACTGATTGAATATTATAAATCATACAAATACCAGGACCTTTTGGCAGGGCTAAAAAACGAAGCGGTAATAGTAAAGAATTAAGAAATTGTTAATTTTAGTAAAAAATTGTTGATAATTTTAAGTTCTTCCATTATAATGAATTAATATTTATTCTTAATAATATTTTCTGTAATAAGGATAAAATCAATTAAAGTGCAAATAATAGAAAATATTAAAAGAATTGTCATATAAATATGTAATAGGAGGAACGTAAGCAATGAAAGCAACAGGAATTGTCAGAAGAATTGATGACTTAGGCAGAGTAGTTATTCCTAAAGAAATTAGAAGGACCTTAAGAATAAGAGAGGGTGATCCTTTAGAAATATTTACCGATAGAGAAGGTGAAATAATATTAAAGAAATATTCTCCTATTGGAGAATTGACTGAATTTGCAGGAGAATATGTGGAATCATTATTTGAAACAACCAGACATATTGCTATAATTACTGACAGAGATGGAGTAATTGCTGTTTCAGGAAGCTCTAAGAAAGATTATGCAGAAAAAAGACTGAGTCCGGAATTAGAAAAAATAATTGAAAGCAGAGAAATGTATGTAACAAGTGCAACTTCTAAACCAATAAGAATTACTGCCAACGAATTTAATCCTGACCAATATACCAGTCAGGTTATAGCACCGATTATGGTGCATGGTGACCCAATCGGAGCGGTAATACTTCTTTCTAAGGATAAAGGCACTAAGATGTCTGAAATAGAAGAAAAATTAATTAAGACAGCAAGCATATTTTTATCACGACAAATGGAGAACTAAGATGCCCTAACCCTATTTTTCTGACCGAGAGATGCCCTAACCTCATATATTCGAGCCATAGCGAAGAACAGATGCTTGGTAGGTCAAGTGCATATAGGTTAATATTTTAAGGTGTTTTCAACAAAATGAAAACACCTTAAAATATTTGATAACAAATACACTTAGATTTGACAAATGGTTTTTTGGTACAAGTCATTGACATAAATGATTTTTTTTGTCATACTTAATATGTATTAATAATGAAAGCTGCTTTGGTATTAACTTGAAAGGGGTAAAAAATGAAAATTAGATTTTTAGGTGCAGTTAATGGCGTAACAGGTTCAAACCATTTAATACAGGCAGGAAACAAAAATATAATGCTGGACTGCGGTATGTATCAAGGCAAAGATGAGGACATAAATACAGAAGAATTTGTATTGAATCCGACTGAAATCGATTGCCTTTTATTGAGCCACAGTCACATTGACCATAGCGGAAGAATCCCTTTGCTGGTAAAGAGAGGCTTTAAAGGAGATATTTATTGCTCAAAGCCCACTTACGATCTTTGTGAGATAATGCTTATAGATTCAGCCCATATTCAAGAAACAGAGGCAGAGTGGAAAAACAAAAAAGCTAAGCGATCCGGAAGAAAATTCGTTGAACCCATGTATACTCAAGAAGATGCTTTAGAAAGCCTTAAATATTTCAAACCTGTATTATATAATCAGATAATAAATATAGATGAAAATATTACTGTAAAATTCAATGATGCAGGTCATATTTTAGGTTCCTCTATCATAGGAATTTGGATAAAGGATGAAGATGACACCATTAAGTTAGTATATTCCGGTGATTTAGGCATGCATGAAAAACCCTTATTAAAAGACCCTGCTCAAATAGACAGAGCAGATTATTTAATAATGGAGGCAACCTATGGCAACAGAGTTCACGAAAACATAGATAAAAGAACAGAAGAGCTTATCAGTATTATACTAAAAACAGCTAAGAGAGGAGGAAGTGTAATAATTCCTTCCTTTGCAGTGGGCAGAACGCAGGAACTGATTTATGAGCTGAATAAATACTATGACAGCCATTTGAATGAAATCGGTACTGAGGAAAATGAACTGAGGAAGATACCTGTTTATATAGACAGTCCACTAGCCATTAAAGCAACAGAAATATTTAGAAGAAACAGCCATGCTTTTGATGAAGAAGCAAAAGGCTATATAATGAAAGGGGACAATCCTTTAGATTTTGAAAATTTGCATTTTACACAAAGTGCAGATGAATCTAAACAATTGAATTTTTCAACGGAACCGAAAACAATAATTTCCGCCAGCGGAATGTGTGAAGCAGGAAGAATAAGACATCACTTGAAACACAATCTCTGGAGAAAGGAAGCAAGTATTGTATTTGTAGGCTATCAAGCTGAAGGAACCTTAGGCAGAAGGCTGCTGGATGGAGAAAAATGCGTGAAATTATTTGGGGAGGATATTGCAGTAAATGCTGAAATTTACAATGTAGAAGGATTTTCGGGACATGCTGATAAACCTGCCCTCCTTAACTGGATAGAGGGATTTAAAGAAAAACCGGGAGAAATTTTCATAGTTCACGGAGAAAAAGAATCAAAAGAAGCTTTTGTCAAAGCTGTAAAAGAAAAATTTAATATTAAAAGCATAATTCCGGAGTACAATGTTATATATGATATTAAAAAGAAAAACCTTGTTAACGAGCTAATTCTTGAAGCTAAGAAGGAAAAATTTAAGAACAAGCAGATTCAAGAATTGTTGAAAGAACTTGAAGAGCTAAAGGAGTCATTCGAAAGAGCATTAGCAAATACGGAAGCTTATCTGAGACTCGAAGATCTTAATATTGAAGAATTTAAAAGGTTGAATAACAATATCAAAGGCCTTGAAAATGAAATTATGAATTTAACTATAATCAGTGCAAAATAAAGACTTAAAACCAAAAAAGGAGGAAAATATGAGAGTTTTAATGACAGGCAATGAAGCAATTGCTCAAGGAGCTTATGAAGCAGGAGTTCATTTCGCTGCTGCATATCCCGGTACACCAAGTACTGAAATATTGGAAAATATAGCTCCTCACAAAGAAATCATAGCAGAATGGGCGCCTAATGAAAAGGTTGCTGTGGAATCAGCAGTGGGTGCATGCTATGCGGGAGCAAGAGCATTAACAGCAATGAAACATGTGGGACTTAATGTTGCAGCAGACCCGTTTTTCACAATGGGTTACACGGGCGTTAACGGGGGAATGGTGTTAGTCAGCGCAGATGACCCCGGGCTTCATTCATCCCAAAATGAACAAGATAATCGTTACTATGCAAAAATGGCAAAGGTAGCTATGTTTGAGCCAAGCAGCTCGCAAGAATGCAAGGATATGGTAATAAAAGCCATGGACATAAGCGAAAAATATGATGTCTTGGTTATGATTAGAATGACGACAAGAGTTTGTCACAGCAAATCAATTGTTGAAACTGGTGAGAGAGTAGAAGTTCCAATTAAGCCATATGTAAAAAATGTGCCTAAATACAATGTTTCACCTGCTAATGCAAAAGCACTGCACTTAGTAGTTGAGAAAAAACTTAAGGAACTTGAAAAATTTTCAAATGAAACGGATTTAAACTATATTGAATGGAATGACAAAAAAATAGGAGTCATATCGGCAGGAGTAGCTTATCAATATGCAAAAGAAGTATTCGGCAAGAATGCATCATATTTAAAATTAGGTTTCACTTTCCCGCTTCCAATGGAAAAAATCAGGAAATTTGCGGATGAGGTAGAAACCCTATATGTAGTTGAAGAATTAGAGCCTTTTATGGAAGAACAAATCAAAGCAGCAGGAATCAACTGCATAGGAAAAGATAAAATACCCAACACCTGGGAGCTTAATCCTGACATTGTAAAGAAATCAATTTTCGGAACCGAGAATCAAATCATTGATTATGACAAAAGCCTTGCAGTGGGAAGACCTCCTACACTTTGTGCAGGCTGTCCCCACAGAGCCTTTTTCTATCAGTTGTCGAAGAAAAAGAATACAATGATAACAGGAGACATAGGCTGCTATACATTGGGGGGAGCTCCTCCCTTAAATGCCATGGATACATGCGTATGCATGGGGGCCAGCGTAAGTATGGCACATGGTGCTAAAAAAGTATTCGAAAAGAATAATGACGACAAACGAGTAGTGGCAACCATCGGGGATTCAACATTCTTCCATTCGGGTATGACAAGTCTTTTGGATGTGGTATTTAACAAAGGAAATACAATAACCTGCATCTTGGACAACAGAATAACAGCAATGACAGGCCATCAGGATAACCCGGGAACAGGCTACACACTTCAGGGAGAGATTACGGATACAGTACAAATTGAGCCTATTGTAAGAGCTTTAGGAATTAAACATGTTAAAACCATAAACCCCATGAACCAGGCTGAAATGAAGGAGACTCTAAATTGGGCCTATGATTTAAATGAGCCGTCTGTAATTATTTCCAGATATCCATGTGCTCTTAAAAAATATTCAAAAGAAGACCTTGAAGAATTCGGGCCTATTTCAGGCTATTGTCTAGTTGACGAAGATACATGTATAGGATGTAAAATCTGCGTGTCTACAGGTTGTCCGGCTATTGTGTTTAAAAAAGACATTAAAAAATCTTCAATCAATAAAGTTCAATGCGTCGGCTGTGAGCTATGTCTTCAAGTATGTCCCACAAAGGCAATCAGTAAGGTAGGTGAATAAAATGAAGGATACTAAAAATATTTTATTGGTAGGTGTTGGCGGCCAAGGAACAATATTAGTAAGTAAAATATTATCCACTGGTCTTATGGAAGCAGGATATGATGTTAAGATGTCAGAAATTCACGGAATGGCACAAAGAGGAGGCAGCGTTTCTACACAGGTTAGATATGGAAAAGAGGTTTCTTCGCCAATTATAGGAATCGGTGAAGCAGATATTTTGGTTTCTTTTGAAACTATGGAAACACTGAGGTGGCTTGAATTTTTAAAGCCGGAGGGCGTTGTTGTAATCAATGATTTCAAAATACCTTCAGCTCCTATATTGATGGGAAAGGCAGATTACCCTGAAGGAATAATTGAGTTGATTGAAGGAAAAGCAAAAACCAAGGTAATAAACGCAGGAGAAATAGCTGAAGAATTAGGAAATCAAAAAGTAATGAACGTAGTTTTGTTGGGAGCCCTTATTAAGTCAATGAATTTGACAGATATTGACTGGGAAGCCGTGATAAAAAGCCAGGTGAAAGAAAAATTCGTAGATATAAACATTAAGGCGTTCAAAAAGGGAATGGATGCTGTGTAAAAAGGAAGGCATAATATGAGCTATAAGATATTTGTTGTAAATACAGGTTCAACTTCTACCAAAATAGCATTATATGAAGATGAAAAAGAAATATTTACTAAAAGTTTAAGTCACTCTGATGAAGATATCAATAAATTTGACGACGTTCAAGACCAGCTTCACATGAGATTGAAATTTGTCAAATCATATTTGGAAGAAAAGAAATTTGATGTTAAGGAATTGTCCTGTGTGGTTGCAAGAGGGGGAATGCTTCTTCCCGTTAAATCAGGAGCATATGAGATTAATGAGCTCATGATTGACAGAGTAGAAAACCGTCCTGTTATGGAGCATGCATCAAACCTTGCAGCACCAATTGCTTATGGTATTGCAAAGGAAGCCGGCCTACCTTCCTATATATATGACTCTGTAATGACTGACGAGTTTCCGGATATTGCTCGTATATCCGGTATGCCTGACATACCGCGAAGCAGTACAAGCCATGTATTGAATACAAGAGCAATGGCTATAAAGTATGCTAAAAGCATCGGGAAAAAATATGAAGAGCTAAATATAATCGTTGCCCATTTAGGCGGCGGAATATCAATTAATCTTCATCATAAGGGTCAGATAATTGACTTGGTTTCAGATGATGAAGGTCCCTTTTCACCTGAAAGAGCAGGCAGAGTACCCTGCAGAGAGCTGATAAACCTTTGTTATTCAGGTAAATTTGATAAAAAAACAATGCAGCGCAAGCTGAGGGGAAACGGAGGCTTAAAAGCATATTTAAATACCATTGATGCAAGAGAAGTAGAATCCATGATTTCAGAAGGCAATGAATATGCAAAAATGATTTATGAAGCAATGGCATACCAAATTGCAAAAGGAATAGGAGAATTAGCAACAGTGGTAGAAGGGAAAGCGGATGTTATAATTCTTACGGGAGGTATTGCTCATTCTAAGATGCTTACTTCCTGGATAAAAAACAGAGTTTCTTTTATATCTCATGTTGAAATAATGCCCGGTGAAAATGAAATGGAAGCTTTGGCTTACGGTGCCTTAAGGGTGCTGAGAGGTGAAGAAAAAGCAAGAGAGTATACAGAATAGAAAGAGGAAGGGTAATAATAAACAAAACAGTAACCAAATAAACGGTTACTGTTTTGTTATTTTTCGGAACACCTTAAAAAGTTCAGGATAGGACGAAATATATACAACAAGACTATTTAAAAATTCGTAATAAGGCGAACAGAAATTATATTTATTTATAAAATTTCATGAAGAATAGTTGACAAGGTTTTTTATATTTGTTATTATGTTTTTGAAAAATGATAACAAAGGAAGGTTTATTTATGAACTTTGATGTTAAAAGAATTTATGTGGAAAAAAGAGCAGGATTTAACACCGAAGCAAGGAACTTACTCAGCAATCTAAAAGAAAATTTAAATATTGAAAAATTAAATAAGGTTAGAATATTGAACAGATATACGGCAGCAAACCTTGATGCCGAGGATTTTACTAAATGTGTAAATACTGTTTTTTCAGAGCCGAATCAAGATATTGTATATTTCGAGGATGTTGAGCTGAAAGGACATGTCTTTGCCGTGGAATATTTACCGGGACAATATGACCAAAGAGCTGATTTTGCCGCCCAATGTGCACAAATTGTCACAGGAAAGGAAAAGCCTTTAGTTAAATATGCTAAAGTATTCATTCTTGAAGGAGACTTATCCCAAGAAGATATTGATAAAATAAAGAATTATCTGATAAATCCTGTTGATTCCAGGGAAGCAGAGCTAACTAAACCGTCCGCCTTGAATGAAGATTACCCTCTAGCTAAAGATGTAGAAAGAATAAATAATTTTATAAACAAATCAAAGGAAGAATTAGAAGAATATAAAAGAGAAACAGGTCTTGCCATGAGCACGGAGGACTTGTTGTTTTGTCAAGAATACTTTAAAAATATTGAAAAAAGAAACCCTACAATTACCGAAATAAAAGTAATTGATACCTATTGGTCTGACCATTGCAGACATACAACATTTTCTACAGAAATAGAAGGTATTGAATTTGAAAAAGGAAGAATAACGGAAGAAATTAAAAAAACCTACAATGATTATATAAATGTCAGGAAATATGTTTATGAAAATAAAGAAAAGGATATTACATTAATGGATTTAGCAACAATAGGGGCAAAGGAATTAAGAAGGCAAGGACTTCTTAATGACTTGGAAATATCTGAAGAAATTAATGCATGCAGCATAATAATAAATGTAGATATTGAAGGGAAAAATGAAGAATGGCTATTAATGTTTAAAAATGAAACCCATAATCACCCGACAGAAATCGAGCCCTTTGGAGGAGCAGCTACCTGTCTGGGAGGAGCCATAAGAGATCCGCTTTCGGGACGTTCCTATGTATATCAGGCAATGCGTATTACAGGAAGCGGGGACCCAAGACAAAAAATTGAAGATACATTAGCCGGAAAGCTTCCACAAAGGAAGATTACAACGGAAGCAGCAGCAGGATACAGCTCCTACGGAAATCAAATCGGGCTTGCCACAGGTTATGTAAATGAAATATATCATCCTGATTATGTTGCTAAAAGGATGGAGGTTGGTGCAGTTATTGCTGCAGCACCCAGAAAAAATGTTAAAAGGGAAACACCAAGTAAGGGTGATCTTGTAATCCTTTTAGGAGGAAGAACAGGCAGAGACGGTATAGGGGGAGCAACAGGTTCATCAATGGAGCATACTGAAGAATCCATTGTGACCAGAGGCTCAGAGGTGCAAAAGGGAAATGCGCCTACGGAAAGAAACATTCAAAGATTATTCAGAAGAAAAGAAGTAACCACACTTATAAAAAAATGCAATGATTTTGGTGCGGGCGGAGTATCGGTAGCCATCGGAGAATTAGCCGAAGGCTTAATTATAAATTTGGATTTGATACCAAAAAAATATGAGGGGCTTGACGGAACTGAATTAGCTATCTCCGAATCTCAGGAAAGAATGGCTCTTGTTGTCAGGAAAGAAGATGCCGTATTGTTTAATAAATTTGCACATGAAGAAAACCTTGAGTCAACTGTTGTAGCAGAGGTTACGGATGACAGAAGGATTAAAATGACATGGAGGGGCATGACAATCCTTGATATAAGCAGGAATTTTTTGGATACTAACGGTGTAAAGCAAAAAACAAATGCAAAAATTACAGAACCTAAAAATACAAAATATGAAAGAAAATTTGCAAGTGAAAATTTAAAAGAACAGTGGCTTGAGAACTTAAATGATCTGAATGTTGCAAGTCAAAAAGGTTTGATTGAAAGGTTTGATTCAACAGTAGGTGCGGGGTCAGTATTAGTACCCTTGGGAGGCAGGACCCAGCTTACACCTGCAGAAGGAATGGCTGCCAAAATTCCCGTTGAAGGAGGAGTAACTAATACCTGCTCCTTAATGACATATGGATTTGACCCTTATCTATCCAAGGAAAGTCCTTATCATGGGGCAATGTATGCGGTAATACATTCTGTTGCCAAAATTGTTGCAATGGGAGGAGACTACAAGAAGATCCGCCTAACCTTCCAGGAATATTTTGAAAAACTTAACAAGGAGCCAAAAAGATGGGGTAAGCCTTTAAGTGCCTTGTTGGGAGCATTTAAAGCACAGCACGAACTAAAGCTGCCATCCATCGGCGGAAAGGACAGCATGTCAGGTAGCTTTAATGAACTTGATGTGCCGCCTAGCTTAATAAGTTTTGCAGTTACAGTTACGGACGTAAAAAATATTATTTCACCTGAATTCAAAAAAGCAAACAAGAAGGTTGTATTAATAAAAATTAAAAAGGATGAAAATAATATCCCTGATTTTGAAGATATTAAAGAAAAGTATCAAGCTGTTCATGAAGCTGTTAAAAAAGGAGAAGTTTTAAGTGCTCATACTGTAGGATATGGCGGCATTGCCGCAGCCATAAGCAAGATGACCTTAGGAAATGAAATAGGATTTATAAGTGATTACACTTCCGATAATAGTTGGTTTGATGCAAGCTACGGGGATATTATCTTAGAGGTTGAAAGTTCATTTTCATATGAAGAAGGCGTCCAAATAGGAAGTACAACAAATAAAAAAGAAATCCGGATTAATCATATTTGCATGTCCTTAGATGAAATCAAATTTACATGGCTGAAACCTTTAGACAGTATCTTCCCGGTTAAAAAGGATATAGAGGGAGTTATTGAAAACTATTGTTACAAGGCTAAAAAAGCTGCTAAATCCTCTGTATCAATTGCGAAACCAAGAGTGTTTATACCCGTATTCCCGGGAACAAACTGCGAATATGACACCAAGAGGGCTTTTGAAAGGGCTGGAGCAAAGGCGGACATATTCGTGTTTAAAAACCTAAAACCACAGGATATAAAAGAATCAATATTAGAAATGAACTCACTGATAAGGCAGTCTCAGATTATTGCATTTTCAGGAGGATTCAGTGCAGGCGATGAGCCTGAGGGCTCAGGGAAATTCATTGCTGCAGTATTCAGAAATGAATTGTTAAAGGATGCTGTTACAGACCTTCTTAAAAACAGAGATGGCTTGATTATAGGTATTTGCAACGGCTTTCAGGCTCTTATTAAGTTAGGCCTGGTGTCCTTAGGAGAAATTACCGAAATAGAAGATGATTATCCAACCTTGACCTATAATAAAATCGGAAGGCATATATCAACATTTGTTAAAACTAAGGTTGTAAGCAATTTGTCTCCATGGCTCAGCGGGTGCAATGTGGGCGACATACACTATTTGCCTGTATCCCACGGTGAAGGAGGATTTGCCGCAAATGAAAAATGGATTAAAATCCTAAAGGATAGGGGGCAGATAGCTACCCAATATGTAGATTCCGAAAATTTACCAAGCTATGACGGCTTTTACAATCCTAACGGTTCCATGGAAGCAGTGGAGGGCATAACAAGTCCGGATGGCAGAGTTTTAGGCAAAATGGCCCATTCGGAAAGACTTCAAGAGAATATATATAAGAACATTCCGGGAAACAAGGAGCAGCTGCTCTTCGAATCCGGAGTTAAATATTTTAAATAGGGGAGGAAAAATGAAAATAGCACTTGTTTTGGGAAGTGATTCAGACTTTCCGGTAGTTGAAAAAGGTTATAATGTTTTAAAAGAATTCGGAGTAGAGGCAGCAGTAAGAGTAATATCAGCTCACAGAACCCCCCATGAAGCTTTGGAATTTGCAAAAAACGCACATAATAACGGCTATGAGTTAATTATTGCAGCAGCAGGGAAAGCTGCTCATTTGCCTGGGGTTTTAGCGGGCTGTACGCCATTACCTGTAATTGGACTTCCTATTAAATCATCGGAATTAGATGGAATGGATGCTTTATTTTCAATAGTGCAGATGCCTCCGGGAGTACCTGTTGCGACAGTTGGAATAAACTGTGCGGAAAATGCAGCCCTATTGGCCGTTCAAATTTTATCGGTAAAATATGAAGAATTGAGAGAAAAGTTTTCGAATTATAAAAAACAAATGGCTGAGAGAGTATTAGAAAAGGATAAAAAATTAAACGAAAAATTATTGTCATCCTGAGTACAGTAAAAAAACAGAATGACTATAAAAATAAGATTGGAGATATTATGTATTTAGACGATGATAAATTACATGAGGAATGCGGGGTTGTAGGAGTATATACAGCCAATCCGGATATTACAAGCCAGCTTATATATTACGGATTATTTGCATTGCAGCACAGAGGTCAGGAAAGTGCAGGCATTGCCATTCATACAGGTAATAAAATCGAATTTCATAAGGATATGGGATTGGTAGCTGATGTTCTTAAGCAGGAAATTATAAACAGATTAACAGGTAACATAGCAATCGGACATGTCAGATATTCCAATGATGGAGAAAGGGAAAAGCAAAATGCACAGCCTTTAGTGGTAAGATACAAAGAAGGGTCAATAGCTTTAGCTCATAACGGAAATTTGGTTAATGCAGATTCCTTAAGAGATATACTTGAAAATGAAGGTGTAATATTTCAAACTTCAACTGACTCTGAAGTTGTAGCAAATTTAGTTTCAAGACATTACAGAGGAAGCATAGTTAAATCTATTCAAAATACCATGGAGGTTGTAAAAGGCGCTTATGCCTTTGTATTTATGACAGAAAAAGAGTTAATAGGTGTAAGAGATAATTATGGACTTAGACCACTCTGTCTGGGAAAAAGAGAAGGCGGATATCTCTTAGCCTCCGAAAGCTGCGGTATTACCGCCATGGGAGGGGAATTCATAAGAGATATTGAGCCCGGCGAAATTGTTGTTATAAATGAAGATGGTGTTAAGAGCATAAAAACCACAAAATATGCCAGACAGGAATTATGTATATTCGAGCATGTATATTTTGCACGACCTGACAGTAATTTAGATGGTGTAAATGTTTACCGGACCAGGTACAATTCTGGAAGGCTTTTGGCTCAAGAAGCACCTGTAAAAGCTGATTTGGTATTTTGCGTACCCGACTCGGGAACACCGGCTGCCTTGGGATATGCTGCAGAATTAAATATTCCTTACGGACTTGGAATCATTAAGAACAGATATGCAAAGAGAACCTTCATAGAACCTAAACAAAGCTTAAGGGAGCAGGGAGTTAAAACAAAACTCAGCATCTTAAAAGAATTAGTTGAAGGTAAGGTCGTAGTAATGGTTGATGACAGCATAGTCAGAGGAACAACAACGAAGCAAATTGTCAACATGGTAAAGGAAGCAGGGGCAAAGGAGGTCCATGTGAGAATATCATCACCACCGGTGACACATTCTTGTTTCTTCGGTATAAATACCCCTGACAGAAGCAAATTGATAGGTGCAAATAAAACAATCGAAGAAATAAAAGAGCATATCAAAGCTGACAGCTTACATTTTTTAAGCTTAGAAAATTTAATAAAGTCAACCGGCTCCACTGCAGGTTACTGCAAGGCATGTTTAAACGGTGATTACCCGATGGAAGTACCTAACAATGGGATATAGGAGGTATAATGAACGAAAGACTGACTTATAAAGATTCAGGAGTAGATGTAAATTCCGGTTATGAAACAGTAAAACTTATAAAAGAACATGTTAAGAAAACACATACAAGGGGCGTAATTTCAAACATAGGTGGTTTTGGCGGTATGTTTGAAATAGACAAGGATGAATTTGAAGAGCCTGTCTTGGTTTCCGGGACAGACGGTGTAGGAACGAAACTTATGATTGCATTTATGACAGACAAGCATGACACTATCGGGGAGGACGCTGTAGCCATGTGTGTAAATGATGTTATATGCCAGGGTGCAAAGCCTCTGTTTTTCTTGGATTATATAGCAACAGGTAAATTAGAGCCAAAAAAAGCGGCAAGCATTGTTAAAGGTGTAGCGGAAGGCTGCATTAAAGCAGATTGTGCCTTGATAGGCGGAGAAACAGCAGAAATGCCCGGACTTTACGACCAGGGAGAATATGACATAGCCGGATTTTGTGTAGGGATTGTTGATAAAAAGAAAATAATTGACGGCTCAAAAATAGTTGATGGGGATGTTCTTATCGGAATTCCTTCCAGCGGAATTCACAGCAACGGATATTCCTTGGTACGAAAGGTTTTTTTCAGTCATAAGAATTATGATGTCAACCGGTATATTGAGGAGTTAGGCCGCACCTTGGGAGAAGAATTGTTAACTCCGACAAAAATTTACCCCAAGCTTATTCTTGACTTGTTATCCAAATTTGAAATAAAAGGTATTTCAAACATTACAGGAGGAGGATTTTATGAAAACATTCCGAGGATGTTTCCCCAAGGTATAACAGCAAATATTGATACAGCAAACATCAATGTGCTGCCTATATTTAAGCTGATACAAAAGGAAGGAAACATTGATATTGATGAAATGTACGGTACTTTCAATATGGGTATAGGAATTGTTTTAGCAGTTGGAAAAGACACTGCAAATGATGTTTTGAATTACTTGAAAGGTGTCGGAGAAGCCCCTGTAATTATTGGAAAAACAGTTGACAGGGAAGGCGGGCTTAAAATATGCCACAGGTAAAAATTGGAGTATTAATATCCGGTTCAGGAACAAATCTTCAGTCTTTGATTGATAATACCGAGAACGGATACATTAACGGCAGAATAACAGTTGTAATATCGAACAGAAAAGATGCGTACGGATTAGAAAGAGCAAAACAACACAAGATTGACGCTGTGTATTTAAGTCAAAAAGATTATGAGAGCTTTGAAAATTTTAATAATGCAATTATTGATGAATTGAAGGCACATAATGTTGAATTGGTAGTATTGGCAGGATATCTTAAAATTTTAACTGCTAAATTTATCGATGTGTACAAAAACCGAATAATTAATATTCATCCTTCCTTAATACCTGCATTCTGCGGTAAGGGATATTACGGTATAAAGGTTCATGAAGAAGCAGTAAATTACGGTGTTAAATTAAGCGGTGCAACAGTACACTTTGTGGATGAAGGCGCTGATACGGGTCCTATCATCATTCAGGAAGCAGTTGAAGTCAGTTATGAAGACACTGCAGAAAGCTTGCAGCAAAAGATACTTAAAATAGAGCATAAAATTCTTCCTTTGGCTGTTAAATATTACTGCGCCGGGAAAATTCAAATAAGGGGAAGAAAAGTAAAAATAGAGGAGTGAAATAATGAGAGCTATAATAAGTGTATCCGATAAAAGAGGTATAGTTGAATTTGCTAAAGAGTTGGAAAATTTGGGAGTTGAGATTATATCAACGGGAGGAACTTACAGAACCTTACAGGAAGCTGGTATAAAGGTAAGAGGAATTTCTGAAATAACTAATTTTCCGGAATGTCTCGATGGAAGAGTAAAAACATTGCACCCCAACATTCATGCCGGAATTTTAGCAATGCGAAAAAACCCCGAGCATATGAAACAACTATCTGGGCTGAATATTAAAACAATCGACTTGGTTGTTGTTAATCTATATCCCTTTAAACAAACAATATTAAAGCATGGGGTAACAAGGCAGGAAGCAATTGAAAATATTGATATAGGCGGTCCTACAATGCTGCGTTCCGCAGCAAAAAACTATCAGGATGTGGCTGTTATAGTTGACCCTAAGGATTATGATATGGTTCTTAATGAATTAAAGGAAAACATGGAAGTTTCTTTAGACACTAAGTTTTATCTTTGCTCCAAGGTTTTTTCACATACTGCTCACTATGATACACTGATTTCTTCTTACATGAAAAAAGAAAGAAAAGACAGTTCTTTACCCGAAACATTTACTATGACATATGAAAAAATTCAGGAAATGCGATATGGTGAAAACCCTCACCAAAAAGCCGCATTTTATAAAGAAGTTGAAAGGGCAGAAGGACTTTTAGCTTCTGCAATACAGCTTCACGGCAAGGAGCTATCCTTTAACAATATTAATGATACCAACGGAGCTCTTGAATTATTAAAAGAATTCCATGAGCCATGTGTTGTTGTATGCAAGCACGCAAATCCATGCGGAGTAGGATGCGGAGACAATATTTACTTAGCTTACATGAAAGCATTCAGTGCTGACCCGACTTCAATCTTTGGCGGTATTCTAGTATTTAACAGAGAAATTGATGAAAAAACAGCACAGGAAATAAACAAAATCTTTGTTGAAATAATTGCTGCCCCTTCATATAGTCAAGAAGCCTTAGCAGTACTTAAATCAAAGAAAAATATAAGGCTCTTGCAAATAGAAAATATATTACAAAAGCAGGATGAATATGCTTATGATCTTAAAAAGGTTGCCGGTGGTATATTAGTTCAAGAAATTGATTCAAAGCTTCTGCCGGAAGGTGGAGAGATAAAAAACGTAACTATTGCCAAACCCACTGATAAGGAAATGAATGATTTGCTCATGGCATGGAAAATAGTAAAGCATACTAAATCTAACGCCATAACCATCGTTAAAGACGGTCAATCCATAGGAATCGGTCCAGGTCAGGTAAACCGCATCTGGGCTTGCAGACAGGCAATTGAGCATGCACATGAATTCTTGGGAGAAGACAGTACCAAGGGAGCTTCTCTTGCATCGGATGCATTTTTTCCATTCCCTGACTGTGTACAAGAAGCTGCAAAAGCCGGAATTACTGCAATTATTCAACCGGGCGGGTCACTGAAGGATGAAGACTCCATAAAAGAGTGCAATAAACACAATATATCCATGGTTTTTACAGATATGAGACACTTTAAACATTAGGAGGCCTTATGAAAATTCTTGTAGTTGGAAGCGGAGCAAGAGAGCATGCTATTTGCTGGAAATTAAAACAAAGCAGTAAATTGTCGAAATTATACTGTGCTCCGGGAAATGCAGGCATATCTCAAATTGCAGAATGTATTGAAATAAAAGTTGATAAGCTAAAGGAAATAGTGGAATTTTCGGTTGATTCAAAAATTGATCTGGTTGTAGTTGGTCCTGAAATACCATTGGTAGCAGGATTAGTTGACATGCTCAATGAAAAAGGAATAAAAGCATTTGGTCCGGTAAAATCAGGTGCGAAATTTGAAGGAAGCAAATCCTATTCGAAGGATTTCATGAAGAAACATTCAATTCCTTCTGCTCGATATGAAGTATATACAGATTCCGAAAAAGCAATAGGAGACCTTGAGAAGTTCAACATTCCCCTTGTTGTGAAAGCTGACGGCTTGGCTGCAGGAAAAGGTGTTATAATATGTGAAACAAGAAAAGAGGCAGAAGAAGCAATTAAAAGCATAATGGATAAAAAACAATTCGGCGATGCGGGAAATACAGTGGTTATAGAAGAATTCTTAAGAGGAACCGAGGCTTCACTCCTTTGCTTTGTTGACGGAAAAAATATTATACCCATGGAAAGCGCCAGAGATTACAAAAAAGCATATGATGGTGACAAAGGGCTTAATACCGGAGGAATGGGATGTTTTTCTCCAAACACTATTTTTAATGTAGAATTGAACCAATATATTAAAAAAAACATATTGGATAGAACTTTGAAGGGGTTTTTAGCTGAAGGTATTAACTTTAAAGGTGTCTTATTCATAGGGCTTATAATTAAAAACAATCAAGCTAAGGTTTTGGAATATAACACTCGATTTGGTGACCCTGAAACAGAGGTAGTTCTGCCAAGACTTAAATCTGATTTAATTGATATAATGCTTAAATGCATTGAAGGTAATTTATCTGAAGATGATTTACATTGGGAAGACGATAATTGTGTTACTTTAGTATTAGCTTCAGGAGGGTATCCTGAAAACTATGAAAAAGGCAAAGAAATCACAGGATTAAACAAAGTTGATGATGATATAATCATTTTCCACGGGGGGACCAAATTATACGGAAATAAGACAGTTACTGACGGAGGAAGAGTTTTAGCAGTTACGGCTATGGGAAACACCTTGGAAGAAGCAAGAAATAAAGTATACAAAAATATCCCTAAAATTTATTTTGAAAAAATGCAATACAGAACCGACATCGCTAAATTCTAATATGACAAAGGGACGGGGGTACTAACAAAACAATAAATGTTGACACGGAAACTATTCCGGCAACATTTTGTTTTTTTTATCATGAAGATTGGACAAATGAATATATTATTACAAACGGATTAAAGGGGGAAGTTATGAATATTCATGTTGTTCAAAGAGGTGAAGTATTGTGGCAGATAGCCGATTATTATAATGTCAGTATGCAGGATATTATAAACCTTAATAAATTAAATAATCCCAATATTTTGCTGCCCGGTCATGCTCTTCTTATACCAACCGATAGAAATACATACACTGTAAAGCAAGGAGACACAATATGGCAAATAGCACAAAATTTTGGTGTCAGCGTGCAGGATTTGCTATGGGAAAACAGAATTATGAATCCTGATTTGATATATCCGGGATATGTACTTGCAATACCGCAAAAACCTAAGCCGGAAGCAGATGTAAATGCATTTACGTATTTTCTTGGTGCAGAGGCTGTCCCAATAGTTAGAGAAGCCGGACCTTATTTAACATATTTAAGTCCTTTTGCATACTTGATAAACGAAGACGGAAGCTTAGTGAATATTGCTGATGAGGCAGCTATAGCTCAAGCCTATTCTCAAGGGGTTGTGCCTATGATGTCTCTTGTTAATTTTACTGTCAACGTTGCCGGGGAAAACCTTGCAAACATCGTTTTAAATAACCCTGACATAGTTAATAGATTACAGGAAAACATCATAAATACAATGAAAGAAAAAGGATATCAAGGATTAAACATTGATTTTGAATATGTTCTTCCTGAAGACAGAGAAGCTTACAATAGCTTTTTGGAAAGCACTGTAAACAGATTGCATGATGAAGGATTTTTTGTTTCAACATCCTTGGCTCCTAAAATAAGCGCTGAGCAAGTAGGTCTTTTGTATGAAGCTCATGACTATCCGGCCCATGGAAGTTTGGCTGATTTTGTTGTTCTTATGACTTATGAATGGGGATGGAGGGGAGGACCTCCAAGGGCGATTTCTCCATTAAACGAAATAAAAAGAGTTCTTGATTATGCAGTAACGGTTATTCCAAGAGATAAAATATTGATGGGTTTTCAAATATATGCAAGAGACTGGAGAATTCCATTTCAAGAAGGTGATGAAGCTGCCACAATCAGTGTTCAGGATGCTATAAACTTAGCCTATGAACATATGGCAGAAATTTATTATGATTATGTGAGCCAGTCACCATATTTTCATTATACGGATGCAGAAGGAAATGCTCATGAAGTTTGGTTTGAAGATGCAAGAAGTGCTCAGGCAAAGTTTGATACGGTGAAAGAATACGGCTTAAGAGGAATAAGCTACTGGGGATTAGGATATGATTTCCCTCAGAACTTCCCGCTTCTTGCCGACAATTTTCAAATCAGAAAGTACTAAAAACTGAAGGTCGGAACTTGTGTACTAAAGGAGCCAATAAGGGTACCAAGTATAGATATGCTGCATAGGGTATTGCTTTTGCTCCAACATCTATTGTTGCAAGGGGTACTGCTATTGCAATGCTCCAAGGGAAAAGCTCTGCGATAAGGATTACGGTATTTTCAATATCAATAGCTAAATGGCTTTTAGTTAAGCCATTTTCTTTATAAATATCACGCATCAAGTCGTGTGTAAGCAATATTGGCAGTGTTTGGTTGCAGCAAAAAGCACAGGTAACAATGCTTGTGAAAACAGTTGTTAAGTAAACACCAATTTTTTTGCTCATTTTAATTAAAGCTCCCTGAATATCATTAAGCATGCCTGTTCCTTCAAATAAGCCGGAATATGAGGATGCTATCAAAACAACAAATGAAACCGAAAACATAGTAACTAAGCCTCCCCCTGAAATAATTCCGGAAAGTTCTTGGTCACTATTAACATATCCAAAAATCATATAATTGAAAATTTCTCGGAAGGTCATATTTTGAATAAACCTGCTTACAAAAATTGCTGTCAATAAAGAAAAAAACATAGAGACCTTTACATTCTTCTTTAATGCCGCCAATAAGAAAATTATGCAGGCAGGAAGAATTACGGAAATATGCAGATTGAAATAAAGGTTAAATTTATCTATTAAACCATTGTTTGTTACATTAATCGGATTATCTTTTGATAAAAACAAATAAACTATTAGGGTTGTAAAAAATGGCAAGGCTCCTGTAATAAACATTTTTCTTACATTGTCATACAAATTTGTTTCTGTAACATTAGCTACTAAATTTGCACTGGATGATAAGGGAGAACTCCTGTCTCCAAAAAATGCTCCTGAGATAATGGCGCCTGCTGTTACATAAATGTCAACATTGCCGCTTTTAGCCAAAACTATTAAAACAATACCCATTGTTCCAACAGTGCCAAAGCTTGTACCAAGAGCAAAAGATACGAAACAAGTAAGTAAAAATGAAAACAATATAAAATAATCGGGGTTCATTATTTTCGTGCCGTAATAAACAAAGAATGGAATTGTACCACTGGCGCGCCATAGGGCTGTAATCATTCCTATTAAGGCAAATATCGGCATTAAAGACAATGATTTTTTCATACCCTTTAATAACATTTCAAAAATTTTCTTAAATTTATGTCCTCTGTAATAAACAACAAAAGAAAAAGCAAACATACCTATGAGCAAAGGAAAAATAGTGGAAATTTGTTTGGAAATGCTGTATATTAGAGAAAAGGCAAAAACAATAATAGCAATTAAAAAGTCCATAAGTTCTCCCTTAATTCAAATTAAGTATTATTATATTACCAATTCAAAAAAAAACAAGCACAATCCGTATTATCTGAGAAAGAAATCAGAAGCTGATACTATGCACAGTGCAGGTTAGTAAGCCAAGGATGATTTTAAATCAATATAATGAAAGAAGGTATGGGATGAAACAATCGTTATTTATTGTTTATATTACATTGGCTGTTTTAATTGTTACAGCATATTTTGCGGGTGGAAGTGTTCTAATAACAGAAGGACTGATAATTACTGTTAATACTGCTTATAAATCTGTAATCATGCTTATAGCATCATTTATTATAATGGGGCAGCTAAATGTATTGCTGAGTGCAGATGTATTGGAAAAATGGCTGCAAAAATTCAGCGGCTTAAAAGCAGTATTAGTAAGTGCTATAGCGGGAGGACTTTTTCCCGGAGGCCCTTATATATATTATCCTTTTGTATTGGGCTTCAAGGATAAAAAGCTGCCCTTTTATGTTTTTATATCATTCATTTTCGGAAAACAGATTTATGATTTTGCACGCCTGCCCATGGAAATAAGTTTAGTAAGTGGAGATTTAACACTAATAAGATACTTAATAACTCTGCCGATACCAATTATTGCAGGCTTGTCAGCAAAACATTTTTTTGGTAACAAGGAAACTTTTAACCTTGTCTTGAAAGAAGGTGGGAAGAATGACTCAAACAACAATCATTCTTAGTATAGCAGCACTAATACTTGTATTTCTTAATGCAAAAAAAACCGGGAGACATTACCAAGGTTTGAAGTCCGGGTTAAAACAGTTAATTAAAACTGCTCCTCTCATAATAGGTGCTTTCTTATTAGCAGGTATTATTGAGGTTCTTATTCCAAGTGAATTCGTCAAAAATTGGCTATCCAGGGAAGCAGGGATAAAGGGAGTAGTATTCGGTTCCTTTGGCGGAATGCTGCTAGGTATCGGTCCCTATGCGTTTTTTCCTGTCGTATCTTCAATATTGGCTACAGGTGCAGGATTAGGAACATTGGTTTCCCTTATTGCAGGTTGGTGTCTTTTAAATCTCAGTCGAATGTCATATGAGACTGCTTTTTTAGGAGTAAAATTTTTTACTCTTAAGCTCATACTTAGTATTCCACTCAGTCTTATGGCAGGATTTATTGCATATTTTCTGGAGATAACTATATTATAAATTTTCTTGGTAAATAATATTTTCGATAAATATGGATTGATTTATGCGTGGAAATAGTATACAATTTATATAGAGAACGTTTGCTTAAGTATACATTTCTTTAAAAGGAGGGAATAATGGATAAGGATAAATTAAGCAAAATGAATTTTTCTACAAGAGCAGTACACGCCGGTTATACATCAAACGAATATGGAGCTTTAGCAACTCCAATTTATCAAACTTCAACCTTTATATTTGATTCCGCTGAGCAAGGCGGTAGAAGGTTTGCATTGGAGGAAGACGGATATATTTATACAAGGCTGGGCAATCCCACATGCACTCAGGTTGAGGAAAAATTAGCCTCACTTGAAAATGCAGAAGCTGCAGTTGCTATGGCTTCAGGTATGGGTGCTATTACATCCGTAATATGGTCTGCAGTAAGTGCCGGAGACCATATTATTGCTGCCAAGACCTTGTATGGATGTACATTTGCTTTTATGAGCCATGGATTGACAAAATTCAATATTCAAGTAGATTTTGTCGATACTGCTGAACCTGAAAATATTAGAAAAGCAATGAAGCCAAATACAAAAATTGTATACTTGGAGAGCCCGGCAAATCCAAATATGCTCTTGTCCGATATTTCGGCAATTTCAAAAATTGCACATGAAAACCCGGATTGTATGGTTGTTGTTGATAATACCTACTGCACACCTTATATACAAAGACCCCTTGACTTAGGTGCAGACCTTGTAGTTCATTCGGCTACTAAGTATTTAAATGGTCATGGTGATGTAATTGCCGGATTTGCAGCCGGCAAAAAGGATTTCATAGACAAGGTAAGATTATTCGGAATAAAAGATATGACAGGCTCTGTCTTAAGTCCCTTTGATGCATACTTAATTAACAGAGGAATGAAAACATTAGAAGTCAGAATGGAAAAACATTGTTCCAATGCCCAAATGGTTGCTGAGTTTCTTGAATCTCATCCTGCAATAGAATGGATAGCTTATCCCGGACTAAAAAGTTTTCCGCAATATGAGCTTGCCAAGAAACAAATGTCCTTGCCCGGTGCTATGATTGCATTTGAAGTTAAGGGAGGATTAGAAGCAGGAAGGCAGCTAATGAACAAGGTAGAACTTTGCTCCTTGGCAGTCAGCTTAGGCGATACTGAAACATTAATCCAGCATCCGGCTTCCATGACTCATTCGCCTTATACTCCCGAGGAAAGGGCTTTAAGCGGCATATCGGAAGGTCTTGTTAGGCTTTCAGTAGGTTTGGAGCATTCAGATGATATAATTGATGATTTAAAACAAGCATTGGATAAAATAGTATAAATAGTAAAAGATAACATACAATATTTCTTGTATAAAAAAAGGAGGAGCTTTATGAGAGCAAAAGTTGACAGAGATGCTTGCATCAGCTGTGGGCTGTGTGAATCAATATGCCCTGATGTTTTTGAATTGGACGATGAAAATATTTCTGTAGTAAAGGTTGACCCCATACCTTCAGAAGCTGAGGCTTGTGCAAAAGAAGCTGAAGATGAGTGCCCAACAGATGCAATTCACGTAGAATAAAATTTTTTAAAAGGGCTGCTTCATTTTAAGTAAGTGAAGCAGCCTTTTTCCTTAGAAAAACTTAATAACCTAAATTATCATTCTCAACTTAGGATTAGGTAATTTTTATAATTAAATGTTGAAAAATGAAGGCTTTTTTGCTATACTTTAATCGGGTGGTGAATGTATGAAATATTTAATAGGAATTGATGCAGGAGGAACAAAATCAGAGCTGATAGCCTATGATCTAAATAATTCTCCAATATTAAATTTAATAGGAGGGGCAGGCAATCCTGCAGTTAACTTGGATAAAACAGTCAACAACTTAATATCATTAATATATGACTGCGTTAATGAGTTAGGAAGAGAAAACTGTCAGCTTATAGCTATTGGAATGGCAGGGGTTGAAACAGGCAACTACGCTGAGCTGATTAAGAAATACGTGGAAGGTGCTTTTGTAATAAATGCAATAGTTATAAATGATGCTGAAATGGCTTGCAAGGCATATTTTGGAGATAGGGACGGAATATTGGTAATTTCGGGGACAGGCTCTTCTTGTTTTTCTCAAAAAAAAGGCGAAGGCGAAATGGTTGGAGGATGGGGACATATTTTAGGTGATGAAGGAAGCGGTTATCATACCGTTATGCAGGTTTTTAAAAATATGGTTTATAAATATGACAGAAATCAACCTTTTGATGGATTAAGTAAAGCTATACTTAAAGAAATAGGCGGCTCCACACGCTCCGACATAATGAATTTCATATATAACAATGAAAAAAATAAGATTGCATCGCTTTTCCCGATAGTTGTTGATTATGCCAAGCTAGGAGACGCATATGCAAAAATGCTTTTAGAAAATGCAGGCAGATATCTTGCCGAGTTAACAGAAGTTGCCTACAAAAAGATTGATTTCAAAGGACCTGTAAAAATAGGTCTAAAAGGTGGAATTTTCTACGGCAGCTCTATCATGCTTACTGCATATAAGGATGAATTGCAAAAAAGACTAAGCTCCTATCATATAATAGAAGAAAATATTTCAACCACCAAGGCCGTATGCAATATATATAAAACTAAAAAAATTGGTGCTCACTGAGCACCTTTAATAAATTTTATGATGAAATTATACTAAGATATGCAGGTGTTTAGTCACCGCCAAATAAGTTACCTATTCCAATGTTTCCAAGCAAACTTGCCTCACCCTTTGAGCTGCTGCCGCCGCTTTTTCTGCTTGCAGAGTAAATTCTGTCAGCTATTCTGCTGAATGGAAGGGATTGCATCCATACTGTTCCCGGACCTCTTAAGGTTGCTAGGAAAAGTCCTTCACCGCCAAACAGTGCACTTTTTATATTACCGGCCATTTGAACATCATAATCTACTCCTTGAGTGAAAGCTACCAAACATCCGGTATCTAACTTAAGCATTTCTCCTGAAGCTAAATCCTTTTTAATAATAGTACCGCCGGCATGAAGAAATGCAAAACCGTCTCCAACCAATTTCTGCATTATAAATCCTTCGCCGCCGAAAAGTCCCGCACCGATTTTTTTCTGGAATGCAATAGTTATTTCAATACCCTTAGCGGAACACAAATAAGCATCCCTTTGGCAAATTAGCTGTCCACCGTAATCAGGCAGACTGACAGGGATTATTTTTCCGGGATAAGGTGCAGCAAAGGCTACAACCTTTTTATCAATACTTGTGTTTGTAAATGTCGCCGTGAATAAATTTTCTCCCGTAAGAACTCGTTTACCGGCTGTTGCCAGCATTCCCTTAAAACCTTTGCTTTTTTCACTGCCGTCTCCGAACATGGTGTCCATTTCAATGCTTGAATCCATGTACATCATTGCACCAGGCTCAGCTACGATTGTTTCGCCATAATCAAGACCAATTTCAACAAATTGAATGTCATCCCCGTAAATTTTGTAATCTACTTCATGAGCTACTCCCATAAATCCTCCTAATAAAGAATATTTAACCCCTAAATCCAATTATAGGATAGCAAACATTTTCTCAAAATGCAATATAAAAATATCTTGTTTTATAGAGATTATGTTAATATAATAGATTATAAGCTTAAAATACAAAATTTTAAAATTTATATTATAGCAGGTTAAAATGGACAGATATGAAGAAATAGAAAGAAGCATTATAAAAAAATACAGAAAATTAATATGGGCAAGATTTATTTCAGCCATAAAGGAATATAAATTAATACAAAACAATGATAAAATAGCAGTATGTATATCGGGCGGCAAGGATTCAATGCTTATGGCAAAGTGTATGCAGCATCTTCAAAAATACAGTGAAATTCAATTTGAAACAGAATATTTGGTAATGGATCCGGGATATAATGAAGCTAACAAAAAACGCATTATTGAAAATGCAGAAATTTTAAATATACCCATTAAGATTTTCAAAACACCTATATTTGAAATAGTAGATAAGGTTGATGAAACACCATGCTATCTGTGCGCCAGAATGCGCAGAGGCTATTTGTACAGAAATGCAAGAGAATTAGGCTGCAATAAAATTGCATTAGGTCATCATTTTGATGATGTAATTGAAACAGTGCTTATGAGCATGCTCTATGCTGCAGAAATAAAAACAATGATGCCTAAACTACACAGTACAAATCATGATGGTATGGAGCTTATAAGACCAATGTATAAAGTTAGGGAGGAGGATATAATTGCATGGAAAAGATATAATAATCTGCAGTTTATCCAATGTGCCTGTCTTATTACCGAAAAAATACAAACTGAGGGCACAGGCTCTAAAAGACAGGAAATGAAAAATTTAATTAAAAAATTAAAACAAATTAACCCTAATATAGATACAAATATATTCAGAAGCATACACAATGTAAATTTAAATACAATTATCGGCTATAGAAAGGACAATTTATACCATAATTTTCTTGATACTTATGATAAAATGAATACTGATAATGAAGCGAATATTTGTAATATTTAAAAAAGAGTAAACTCTTATTGATGAAATATTTAGCATCACATATTTAAATGGAGGGATTTTTTTGGCTAGAGGCGGAGGTTCTAGAGGCAGAAGCGGCGGTGGTTCTTTTGGCGGAAGCAGAGGAGGCGGTGGACGAAGCGGTGGTTTCGGCGGCGGACTTTCATTAGGAGGTCGCGGCGGTTCATTCGGCGGTTCAAGCGGGAGAAGCGGCGGTTCATTCGGTGGTTCAGGCGGCGGTGGATTCTTTGGCGGCAACAGAAATACAGGTCCAAGCTTTCGTCCTGTATTTAGCCCAATTATTCCGATGGGTGGCGGCTTTGGAGGAGGATACAGACCTAAAAGGTCATCAGGTGGCGGAGGCTGCGGATGCATTACCTTAATTGTTGTTTTATTTTTGATTGCTTTTATTTTTATTGTTATTTTTTCAATATGGGGCTCCATGGATTCAAGCAGCGGCAACAAGATTACAGTATCATCCATAGAAAGGGTTCCTTTGCTGCCCGGCTCAGTAAATGAAACGGACTACTACACTGATGAAATAGGATGGATAGTCAATGAATCAAAGTTAGTTGACGGCTTAAAGCATTTTTACAAAGAAACCGGAGTACAGCCATACTTATATTTAACTGACAATATTAACGGCTCATATTATCCGACGCAAAATGATATTGAATCATTTGCAAGCAGTTTATATGATGAGCTGTTTACTGACGAAGCTCATTTGCTTTTGGTATTTTTTGAGTATGAAGGAATGTACATGGATTGGTATATTGCCGGTACTCAGGCAAAAAGTGTAATTGACACTGAAGCCGGTAATATTTTGCTGGATTATATAGACAGATATTACTATGATGATAATTTAAGCGATGAAGAATTTTTCAGCAAGTCTTTTAAAGATGCAGCTGATAGAATTATGACTGTTACTCGGTCACCATGGATCACGGTCTTTATTGTATTTGGTCTAGTTATTTTAGTTATTGTACTTTTCATTTGGTGGAAAAAACACAAAGAGCAAAAAAATTTGGAAGCTAAGAGGAGGGAAGAATTGCTCAAAACCCCACTTGACAGATTTGGTGATACAGAAGCGGAAGACCTGATGAAAAAATATCAGGATGATAATGAAATATAATCTGCCAACAGGCAGGATAATAAGGAGGATAAAATGGCAATATTAGAAAGATTTGGTGATATTATCAAAGCGAACATAAATGTTTTGCTGGAAAAAATGGAAGACCCCGAAAAAATGATTGACCAATATTTGGAAGACATGATGAAGGATCTGGCTGAAGTAAAACAAAGTACGGCGGAAGTTATGGCAGAAGAGACACGGACAAAGAGATTAGTTGATCAAAATGAAGCAGAAGTTGCAAAATATAACGAATTTGCCAAAAAGGCATTAATGGCAGGCAATGAAGCAGATGCAAGGACCTTCATCAATAAAAAACAAGAATTGGAGAATGTGGGAGCAGGACTTATGACTGCATATGCGGCTGCTCATGAAAATGCAATAAAAATGCGACAGATGCACGACAAACTAACCGCTGATATTGAAACCTTAAAAACAAGGCGTCAAGTTATTAAATCTAAGGTTAAAGTTGCTAAAACACAGGAAACATTAAATGAAGCCACTCAGGCAACAAAAAAAATAGCAGGGGCTAAAAGTGCTTTTGAGCGTATGGAAGATAAGGCCAGCAGGATGCTTGATGAAGCAAATGCAATGGCAGAGCTTAATATGGAGCCTATAGATGAAGCAAAAGCTTTGGAAGAAAAGTATGCTTCAATGGGCAATGCATCAGTAGATGATGAGCTCAACAAGCTGAAAGAAGAATTAGGGTTGTAATAACAAATATTAGCATATCCCCCCTTATTAATAATATATTTAAGTAATCATATTATAAGAAGGGGGGATATTTATGATAAATTATTTTGACTTGCAAAATTTGATTGATTCAATGTCCGAAGGAGTATTGTTTATAGATAATAAAAATAATTATATTGTAAATAGACAGTTTAGAATAATATTTGATATTGTCGGTGAAGACAAACAGGCATTAGCTGAAGCATTGGAAAAATACAAGCTTTTAAATTTCACAAATCATGATGGCTACGCTGAAAGCGAAATATCTGTCAACGGTAATAAAGTGACTGTAGAATCATTTTGTTATCATAAATCAAATATTTTTAAGTTTGATATTATATTATTTAAAGAAGTTACCGAAATTTCTGAAGCATGGAATGAAATAGAAGAATTAAAATTTGCTTTAAGCTCTTTGAAAGACGTGCTTGATAATGCTTATCAGGGTTTTGTATTGGTAAATGAAGAGGGTATAATAATTAAATGGAATTATGAAAAACTTTTTGGTATTAAAGAAAAAGATGCATTAGGCAAACATGTAGAGGATGTAATAGAAAATACACGCCTTCACATTGTTTTAAAAACAGGAAAAAAAGAATTATATGATGTTCAAAGGATTCAAGGACATGATATGATTGCAAGCAGAACCCCTATAATCAGAGGCGGTAAAATTATGGGTGCCGTCGGTACGGTTTTATTTAAGGATATAAAGCAAGTTACAGATTTAGCTAAAAAACTTAAAGTACTTGAAAGTACAGTTGATAAATATAAAAGTGAAATCAGTAAAATGTATTGTGCCAATTACAGTTTTGACAATATAATTACAAAAAATGAGCATATGCTTAAATTGATTGATGAAGCAAAAAAAGCGGCAAATTCCAATTCAACAATATTAATTGAAGGTGAAAGCGGGACAGGCAAAGAATATTTTGCACATGCAATACATGAAGAAAGCAACAGAAGGCTGGCTCCTTTCATAAGAATAAACTGTGCGGCAATACCTCATGAATTATTAGAATCAGAACTATTCGGCTACGAAGCAGGTGCCTTTACGGGAGCGAAAAAGGATGGGAAAATAGGAAAGTTGGAGCTTGCAAACGGCGGGACCATATTATTAGATGAAATCAGTTCAATGCCTATCAGTATGCAGGCTAAATTGTTAAGAGTTTTGGAAGAAAGAGAATTTGAAAGAATTGGCGGTAATACCTCAATAAAAATTGATATTAGACTTATTGCCAGTTCTAATGATAATATTGAACAACTTGTTACTAAAGGCAGTTTCAGACATGATTTATATTTCAGGTTAAATGTGGTACGAATTATCATACCGCCTTTAAGAGACCGGATTGATGATATACCTTGGTTATGCGAAGACATATTGAACAATCAAATCCAAAGTGTCGAGTCAACTCCTAAATCAGTTACAGATAGGGCTATTTTCGCATTAAAGTTGTATGATTGGCCCGGTAATATCAGAGAGCTTCGAAATATTCTTGAGAGAGCTTCAAATGTATCAATCGGAAACTACATAGATATTCAGCATTTGCCTGATTTTATCAGTAATAAGCTCACTAATGATGTAATAAAGACGAATAAGCATACGTTAA
>JAAYPY010000243.1 GCA_012519555.1 Tissierellia bacterium
AATTTGTTGTTCTCGTTTCGATTGTTAAATTTGTTTTGGTTCCTGCTTTCAAATTTGTTGTTTTCGTTTTTGTTTCTGTTATTATTTTCGTTGTTCATTTGTCGCATTTGCTCCTTTAAATTCTGTTGGCTGTCTAACTTTACACTGTTTTCCCAATTCAATAACTTCTCATCTTTTTTATTACCGAAATTAAATTTTTTTATTCCCATCATCCCTTCATATACATGTATTTGAAGATGTTTTGACATCTACAAGTATATTATTAGCTTTAATATTTTTATTATTATTCCAATAAATTACATAAATCAAACTAATTTGTATATGTTCAATTTTTTGCAAATTATACCCAAATATCAAAATAAACCTGTTGTTTTTAATATGAATACAAATAAAAAAATGCTGAAGGGGCTGATTATGGTTGTAAAAAATACTATTTGTCCTGCTAATTCATGATTGCAATCATGCTGTTGCGCCATGGTGTAGCTTGATACAGCAGTGGAAGGTGCCATCATGCATAACAAAGCACATAATTCCACTCCTCTGTATCCAAAGACAATTGAAATCAAAGTTGTTATTCCGGGAATGATAAATAACTTTCCTGCTGAAACAAAAACTAAGTATTTTATATTCTTCCATACGTTGCTTATTTCTATTTCTCCTCCAAGTGCTATCAATGCCATAGGGGTTGCTGTTTTTGCAACATCTGCAATGGTTTTATTCAGTGCAGAAGGAAGTTTAATTTGAAAAACGGATGCTATAATTCCAACAAATGACCCGATTATCAAAGGGTTTGTCAGTATACTTACAAGGGTCTCTTTATAGTTTTGCCCATCATCAGTAAATAAATCCAAAATTATTACTGCTGCAAAGTTATAAATCGGAATAATTATGGCTATAAGTGTTGTTACAACAGCCAAACCTTCATCTCCAAAAATATTGGCACAAAGGGGCATTCCAAAAATAATGAAATTGCTTCTGTATAAACCTTGAATTAAAACACCTCTGTTTTTAGTGTCATTTTCATATTTGGGGATTATTATAAATAGTATACCAATAGTTCCTAAAACTAAAATAACAGCAAATAAGACATAGAATAAGTCCACCTTTTCCGATATTTTGCTGGTGTAAATATTGTTAAAGAGGTGAATTGGAAGCAGTACCTTAAATGTGAAACTATTGAGTTTTTTTAAAAAGTCTTCATCGAATATTTTTATCTTTCGAAGGAAAACTCCTAAAAACATAAGAATCACTAAAGGCAAAACAACATTCAAAGAAAATATAAAATTATTCACTATTGATTCCTTTCTTTTTATATGGCTGCCATGGTTAACCCTAAAATATCCCTGATTTGTATTTACAATTATTCTGTCAAATATGCATAAATAAGCTTAATAGTATTTTTTATTCCGTCTACATGTGTCCTTTCCATGCCATGAGAAGCATGAACTCCCGGACCTATCAAGCCGCCCTTAATATCATTCCCGCCTTTTAATGATGCCGATACGTCTGAGCTGTACATGGGATATATATCAACAGCATGTCCAATATTGTTTTCTGCTGCTAATTTTATTAGTTTTGAAGTGATATCATAGTCATATGGACCTGAGCTGTCTTTGGCACATATGGAAACATCTTGTTCAGTGCATGATAAATCCAATCCTATGCAGCCCATGTCAATAGCAATCAGCTCGTCAATATCCTCAGGAATGCTGGAACATCCATGACCTGCTTCTTCATATGTGGATAGTATTATTTTAACTTTGTGTTTGGGTTTTGTATTTAATCTTTTGAATAATTCCATCAAACTCAAAGCACAAGCGGTTCCTGCTTTATCATCCAAATATCTGGATTTAATAAATCCTGCAGGTGTTATGGCAAATTTCGGCTCAATAGAAATGAAATCTCCTGTTTCAATATTTAGGGCCTGTACATCTTCTTTGCTCTTTACAAGCTCATCTAATCTTACCATCATGTTTTCTTCAATTCTTTCCTTATCCTTGGAATCCTTGTAAACATGCATGGAAGGCGAAGTTGAAAGCATGGTTCCCGTATATATCTTCCCCTTTCTTGTATGAATTTTGCAATATTCTCCGTCAAGAGTCGGATATAAATTTCCCCCGATGGAAGTAATCTTTATTGTCCCATCATCATTAACAGATCTCACCATAGCTCCCAATGTGTCCACATGTACCGGCAGTCCCACACAGTAAGTGTTATCTTCACCTTCTATTTCAATTATACCGTTCCCTTTTTTATTTTTTTTAAATTTATAACCAAATTCTTCAGCAATATTTTCGATGTATGACATAACATTGCTGCAATATCCCGTAGGACTTGGTATATTTATAATTTCTTCAAGCAATTTAAGAGTATATTCTTTATTTATTTTGATGTTCATATTATCACGCTCCTGTCAATACTTTTTAATTATACTATCAAAACAGTTCTAAAACAATAGTTTTAATTGCACTAAGGCACGATTATAGTTTATACAATTCGGTGGGGTCAGATTGCAGATACGGAGCAGGAGAACTAAGAAGAGTCTACGGTAACTGCCTCTACTTTATATCTACAGAAAATAAAAGTTCCTTCATCAAGAAGCTTTCATTGGATGGAAGCATTGAAAAGTTAACATCCGATAATGGCTCAGTGGACTGCTTTGACATAAGCAGTGAAGGTATAATATTTATCGGGCTAAGGGATATTAAGCTGCAGGAGCTTTACACCTTACAAAATAATATTGAAACTCAGAGAACAAAGTTTAACGAAAAAATAGTGGAGACAAAAACCATCGTAAAACCTGAATCTTTTAATTTTCAAAATGATGGAGTTACTATTGAAGGATTTGTATTAAAACCTGTTAATTTTGATGAAAAGAAGTGCTATCCGGGAATTTTGAACATACATGGAGGTCCCAAAACAGTCTATGGTGAAGTCTTCTATCATGAAATGCAGTATTGGGCTAATGAAGGATATTTTGTATTTTTCTGCAATCCCAGAGGCAGTGACGGCAGAGGTGATGAGTTTGCTGATATAAGAGGTAAATACGGTAACATTGATTATGATGACCTTATGAAATTTACAGATAAAGTTCTTGAAAAATATCCGCAGATAGACTGCTCAAGAATAGGTGTAACCGGAGGCTCCTATGGAGGTTTTATGACAAACTGGATTATCGGGCACACTGACAGGTTTAAATGTGCAGTATCACAAAGAAGTATTTCTAACTGGATTTCCAAATTTGGCACAACTGACATTGGATATTATTTCAATGTGGATCAAAACCTGTCATCTCCTTGGAACAATGTTGAAAAAATGTGGTTTCATTCACCGCTTAAATATGCAAATCAGGCTGTTACTCCCACACTGTTCATTCATGCGGAAGAAGATTACAGGTGCTGGCTGGTTGAGGGATTGCAAATGTTTACAGCACTTAAATATCATGGTGTGGATGCAAGGCTTTGTATGTTCAGGGGAGAAAATCACGAGTTGTCAAGAAGCGGTAAACCCCGCCATAGAGTTCGAAGGTTGGAAGAAATAACAAAATGGTTCGAAAAATATTTAAAGTAAGATACCCTGACCTGGTCTCTCAAAAATATATGTTATTCATATTAAAGCTTCCCGATATAGGAAGCTTTTTTTAATGTACTATCAATAACGAGATCAAGTGCCCCTCAATTTGGGGACATTAGAGGTGTGTCCCCATACAATAATTAGCAGCGGTCACCTATTCCGCCTACTCTGTCACAGCTGCAGAATAGTATTACCAACAAGAGGAAGAAGAATAATAAACTGTCATTGTCACCAAAACCACCGATTCCTCCTACCAAACCATCGTCTCCGCAGAAACATGCAAGAACTACTAAAAGCAAGAAGAAGAATAATAAACTATCACCGCTGTCTCCCAATATATTGTTAAACATATAAAACCTCCTAATAATAATTTTAATATATATTATTCTTAAGACTGCTAATTGTTACTTTATTACCCTTCATTTAATGATTTTAGATAAAAAATTATTTTGTCGATAAAACTGTCCTTTGTGTTGCAATATCGGCAGTCATGTTTAATTTCACTTTTCTTACTGTATTTACCTCTGTATTTATCATAGCTGTATTTAGCATTTTGCATATTGTCCATCATGTCCAATAAATATTGTTTTGAATAGTCTTCCTCATAAAATTCATTGGTAAGTCTGT
>JAAYPY010000052.1 GCA_012519555.1 Tissierellia bacterium
TGGTAGCAGCAGCACTTAAGTCATACTTTATGTATAACTCCACTGCTTTCATTCTGTCTTCATATGAATACATGGGAGTACCTCCTCCGGACTCTTATTTTAAGTCCAGGTTTTCGTCCGCACCCCCTCTGGTACAATTTTAGAGTAGCATTAACAACAGACCTTCTCTAAATCATCATCTGTCATTTTGGTATCGCTTGGCAGGCAAACGCCATTTTCAAATATCTTTTCAGAAACTCCCTCGCCGATGAAATCATGCCTACAAAAAACAGGCTGCATATGCATCGGCTTCCAGACAGGCCTGCTTTCGATGTTCTCTTTTTCTAGAGCTTCCATAATATCTATTGGCTTAATTTGTCCATTTAAAGTAATACATGATAGCCAGTAGTTAGGCTCATTCCATTCATTTATGGGCATGAAATGAACTCCGTCAAGCTTACCAAGCTCTCTCTTATAAAATTCAAATATATATTTTTTCTTTGCCATTCTCTGATCCAGTACCCTAAGCTGCCCTCTGCCAATACCGGCAACAACATTACTCATTCTATAATTGTAGCCTAATTCACTATGCTGGTAATGCCTTGCTTTATCTCTTGATTGAGTAGACCAAAATCTTACCTTTGAAATTCTTTCTTCATTATCCGAAACCAGCATTCCACCACCCGATGTGGTGATTATTTTATTCCCGTTAAAGGAGAATATACCATAATCTCCAAATGTTCCGGTATATTTACCTTTATATTTTGTCCCCAGGCTTTCTGCTGCATCCTCAATTAGAACCGCATTATTTTTTTGCATATCTCTAATATTGGATCCAAATCTGCTGAAAGACCATATAAATGCACAATCAGCACAGCTTTTACTCTCTCCCCATATTTCTCAAAGGCTGTTTTTAAAGCTTCAGGGCACATATTCCAGGTTTCATAATTGCTGTCGATAAAAACAGGAATCGCATTTTGATATATAATTGGATTTACTGTTGCTGAAAAAGTAAGTGTTGGACAGAAAACCATATCCCCTTCTCCAACCTCTGCTGCTTTTAGAGCCATATGTATGGCCGCGGTACCCGAACTTAAAGCTGCTGCATGTTTAGCGCCAACTTTTTCAGCTAACTCTTTCTCAAACCCGTCAACATTTGGTCCAAGCGGTGCTATCCAATTGGATTCAAATGCTTTTTTTATATACTCCATTTCATAGCCTTCATCACTCATATGAGGTGAAGAAAGATATATCGGATAGACCCCCTTTGTTTGGAGAATTTGACCGATAGCTCAATATATCTCATGATACCTTATATTTTTCACTTTACTCTTATCATCCGCATTTATTCCACAGTCCTCTTTACAATGAGCCTCTGCCGGCATGTTTCCAAGCATCACGGGCACCACCCATTCTGAACAGGGGGCAAGTCTTCGTAGTATGGTTGATGCCTAGCAAGAAAGCCTAACATGCCGGACACTCATTATAAAGAGGCTTTTGCGGCATAAACGCTAATTCCTACAATGTTATAACTAAAGTGCATGCAGTTCCGTTTTGAGTTGCCTTGTGGAACTCTGCCGGACTCATGTTAAATATGGATCTATGGATCCTCCGGTTATTGTATCTTTGCATGAACTCATGCACAGCCTCATATGCTTCTTTATAAGTTTCAAACTCCCATCGCCCCAAGCATTCGTCCTCCAGTATCCGGTGAAAAGATTCAATATGAGCGTTTTTGTTCGGGGTCTTGCATGGAATCCTCTCATGCTCTACTGTAGCTGATGCACACACGTCCCCAAATTTATGGCTAATAAACTGTGGCCCATTATCAGATCGTATTACTGGTTTTGAATCTGCATCAAAAAGATTCCGCCGCATAAGAGCTCTAACCAATGTCGCGGCTGCGTCCGCCCCTTCACAGTGCAGGCCTATATGGTAATCAATAATTTCTCTATCATATACATCAATAATGGATTGTATGTAGAAAAATCTGTCTTCTCCTGCGATATAACCATATTTAATATCTGTTTCCCATAATTGATTAGGTGCTGTTACCATGCGGTTTATTGCTATTTTTCTTGGGTATTTGGTTTTGATAATTCTTTGTGGCCGCAATACTCCTAATTCTTTACATAATCTATATACTTTTTTCTTGCTTACAATTAATTTATACGTTCTTCGAAGCTCAATTGTCAGCTTATAGTAGCCATATGCAAAACAATCGCCTTCAATGAGGGATATAATCCATTCCTTGATTTGCATATCACAAATCTTCTTGCCCTCTGTATTGTAGGAGTAGCCAGGTATAGGTCGCCCACCGTTTTCTACTTTCTCTTCATCTGTTCTATCTATGGCATAGTAGTATGTGGATGGATTCAATCCTAGAATTTTTAATACCAAAGAAGCCTCGTATCCTTTGTTAATCCATTTTATAGAAATCTTTATCTTGGCGGTAACGGAATTTCCGTTTTTTTTAAAAGATCTCTTAGAATCTCTATTTCAAGTTCTTTTTCACCAATAAGTTTCTTTAACTGGACATTCTGCTCAATAGCCTTTTTTGCTTCTTTTGGATCTTCTATTAGGTTAGCTGATGCGTGAAGAGCTTTTCTAGTCATCTTCTTCATTGGATCTGGTTTTACTGCCCTAACCCACCTTGCGACAATTGAGGGACTTATATTGTATTTTCTTCCTACAAGGCTTGAATTGCCTGTTTCTAATGCTTCTTTTACTACTTGTTTTTTAAATTCTTCTGGATGTCTTCTTGCTCCCATTTTATCTCTCCCCTTTGCTTATTTATATTATATAAGCTTTGGGTCTAATTGTCCAAAGTGATTAGGGGGCTTATGAGATTTCAATATTGTCATAATTTTGATTCAATACTGATTCTATAGCTCGCTTCAAATTAGTCGGCCGTTTATATGTTGGTATGATAACAGATACTAATGGATTCATTATTCAAACTCCTCATATAAGGCATTAATCTGTTTAATTACAGATTTAACATCAAATTTCTTAATCTTATTTTGATTATGAGCCACCATTGTGTCACTATTTGATAAAAGAACCTGTTCAATTGCTTCACGGCATTCTGTCACAGAATGAGGGTTAAAAAGCAATCCTCCATTATCATCTATCAAATCCGTATTACCCCTGATCTTACTAACAACTACCGGCAAACCTGAAACCATTGCTTCCATTAGTGAAACAGACAAACCTTCGCGAAACGATGGAAAAATAAAGGCATCGGAAACAGCATATAACTCGCTGACATCCGTTCTATAACCAAGTAGTTTTACTCTTTCTGACATCCCAACCTCTTTAGCCAGCAGTTCTAAATATTCTTTCTTATGACCTTGACCTGACCTTGACCGGCAATTATATAGTAAACATCCATACCAGCGATAGCACGAATAACCGTTTCATGATTCTTATTTTGATTAAGTTCGCCAACAGAAATTAATAGCCTTGCATTTTCAGGAATTCCTATCTCAGCCCTTTTCTTTTTCCTGTCTACAATCACTCGGTTATACTTATTAAGATTAATTCCGACTCCTGGAATATACACAATTTTCTTTGATTTCATTTTCTTCTTTGCTAAAGCAAAGTCCTCATTATTAATGGTAATCAATACATCGGTCCAATGAGCACAAATCCATTCTACAGGATAATATAATATCCAATTGATTAGTGGAGCTCCTTTATAGAAATGGAAACCATGTGCCGTATAAAATACATTAATACCATATTTTCTCATTCCTTTGCATACCAAACGAGTAATAACAGCCGCATTCGGAGTGTGGCAATGCACGATATCAGGCTTTTCGTATTCGATTAATTCCTTAAGTTCCCTGTATGCTATCAAGTTATCCTTTGAAAGCGGCGAACGGGAAAAAGGTATATTATAAACTTTCATCCCCATAACAGCTTTATCGTCACATAGTGGAATGTCACAATTACATGCTAATTCAACGGTATGCCCCATTTCAAACAATGATTTGAACTGGTCAATGAAAAAAAGCATTGTTTTGGAAATGGTCGTTACATATAATACTTTCATTGGTTTTTGTCCTTTATACAATTACTTTTTAATTTAAATTCTGAAATGGAATCAAATGCAAATATTCTGTTATATTCAGCATTATTTATCAATGTTATTGTGCCAAATATCCACCATCCACAACTAAAGATGAACCAGTTATGAACCTGGCAGCATCACTTAATAAAAAAGCTATAGCATTTGCAACATCATCCGGATTGCCTAATCCAAGAGGCTGTCTTGCTGTTATAACATCTAATTCTTCTTCTCCTGCATACTGAGTAACATCACTCAACATTTTTGTTTTTATGTTTGATGGAACAACGCTATTAACTCTTATTCCTTTGTTGCTTAATTCAATTGCTAAAGCTCTGATTGAACCATCTATTGCAGCTTTAGAACCACAATACAGTGAAGCACCTCTCCAACCAGCATAACTTGATACAGAAGATACTGCTACAATACTGCCGCCATTTGAATATTTTCTTTTTGAGAATAGCTTAACAATTTCCATAAACGCAAAATAGTTGACAGTCATTATTTCCAACATCTTATTGTAGTTTATACTTGGCACCGGCACTATAGGTGCTATCCCTGCAGAATACACAACACCATCAAGCTTTTTATCCATGCAGATATAATCCATCATATCTTTTATGTCATCAATATTCGATAGATCAAATGAAACAGATGCATGAGCTTCTCCATTAAGCATTGATAATGTTTCTTGAAGCCTTTCATTATTCCTGGCAACCAAAACTAATTCGGCTCCCAATTTACTAAGCAATATACCTGTATTCTGTCCAATACCGGATGATGCACCGGTAACCAGTATTCTTTTCCCTGTTAATTCCATTGGATTAATCATTATAGACCTCCATCATTATAGCATTCATTGGAACGCTCAACACTTAAAAATACCTCTGGCTCCAATTTAATATTTATGACTCCCCATGACAAGCCTACTCCAAAACCAGAAAGTAAAAGATTAAGTCCCTTACCGTTATTTTTTAATTTTTCATTAAGAGAATCTGCCATTGTTAGCGGAATAGAAGCAACGCTTGTATTTCCATATTTATCTATGGTAACAGGTACTTTTTCAAAAGGGAATTTTAACTTCTTTGCAATGTGTTTCAACATAAACAGGTTCGCCTGGTGAAGCACTAATGCATCGATACTATCAAGCGGTATGCTAAAATGTTGAATAAATTCATTGATTGTTTTTGGAACGTCTGAAATAGTAAAATTGAACACATCCATACCATTCATGTATAATTCATAATCTGATCGAATAACACCTTCTTCCATTTCAGTTCTTATATTCGAACCATCCATGTTTCTATAGCATCCTGACGGAACGATAATAGCTTTATATCCATTACCTTTTGTTTTTAGAATATATTTTATCTCACTGCTTTGTTTCTCGGATACTCTTTCTATTGCTGTAGCAGAACCACAATCACCAAAAAGCATGGATGTTGATTTATCCATTGGTGATATAATTTTACTTGGCGTATCCCCGCATAACAGTAAAACTCTCTTAATATTACCTGTTTGCATCAGTGCTCCTATCACCTGTAAGCCATAAACATATCCAGAGCATCCGAGATTAATATCAAATGCTAAACAATTGTCATTCAAGCCAAGTCTGTTATGCAATACACATGCAGTCGCAGGTAAACGATAATCAGGTGTTTGAGAAACAAATAAAATTGCATCAACTGATTCTTGGGTCCAGCTAAGAGAATCCATTAGTTTTTTTGCAGATAAATAACATAAATCTGAAGCAGTTTGATTTTTATTGGCTATAAACCTGCTTTTAACACCTGTCATACTAACAAATTTATCAACACTATCTTTCTCGAAATTATCGTAAAATGCTTCAGATAAAACCAAATTATCAGGGACAACGCATGCGATCCCTTTAATATCAATATTTTCAATTGTGCCTAAAGGCAAAAATACCACCTCATCCCATGTAATCTAAAATGTCTTGTATGGTTTTAAATTTCTTAATTTGGGAAGCTGAAAGAGGTTTTCCAAAATGCTCATCTACTAGTGCGATCAAAGAGATGACCGCCATTGAATCCCAGCTTTCAATTTCATCTAACCTTGTTTCTCCTTTAAGACTCCCCTCTTCCTCATCTAACATCTCTTCAATTAAGGCTAATTTTTCTTTGTTTAACATAGTATTCCACTCCTATAATTTTGATTATTATATTACCATTTAATAACGGTCGCTGCCCAAGACAATCCAACACCAAAACCAACTAACATTACATTGTCACCTTTTTTTAATTTTCCCTCACATAACGCCATTTTTAATGCAATTGGTATACTCGAAGATACCGTATTTCCAATATCCTTGAGGTTAATATAGTATTTATCTTCAGGAATTTTAATTTTCTTTCTTAGATAGTCAAGCATATATTTATTTGCTTGATGAAAAACAAATAAATCAATGTCTTCAATATCAAGCTCATTTTTGGCCAGTACATCATTTACCGCTTTAGGGACAACCGAAATTGTAAAATTAAAGATTTCAGGCCCATTCATATAAATATTATCTTTTGAACGTATAGCTCCATTTTCATCCATCTCTTCAATTTTAGTCTCCATGGAGCTACGGATTTTCATGCCACCAGCCGGAATAATAAGATGAGAAGCACCACTTCCATCGGTTCCAAAAATAAATTTACCAATCTTACTTTCATTTTGATCCCCTTTAATTAAAGTTGCTGACGCCCCATCACCAAATATGGTTCTTGTGCTCTTATCCATAGGATGTATATGTTTACTATATATTTCAGATGTTATAAGCAAGACATTATTGGCCATATCACCATCAATAAGTGATTTTGCCAGCGCAAGACCGTAAACATATGCAGAACAGCCTAAATTAAAGTCAAGGGCTCCGGAATTTCTGGGTATTCTAAGCCTATCCTGCAAAATACAGGCTGTCGTTGGCAAGAAATAATCAGGACTCTGTGTTGCAAGAAGTATGAAATCAATTGTTTCCGGTTTAACCCCATACTCATTAAATAAATTTAATGCGGCTTTTTCAGCTAAATTAGAGGTGCATTCTTCGTCATCAGCAATATGCCTTCTACAAATTCCCGTTTTATTAAAAATTTTTTCCGCAGTCCAGTCACCATACAGAGCTGCCAGGTCATCATTTGTTAATGTTTTCTCAGGCAAATAATATGATATCGCCGCTATTCCTATTCCCATATATAACCCCCGGCTAGCAAATCACTTTTGCTGGATTACCAAACATAGTAACATATGCAGGCACATTTTTCAATACGATGCTGCCGGCCCCTATTCTTGAGTATTTACCAACCCTGACACCTGGTAAAATCGATACATTGCTGCCTAAAAATACACCCTCTTCAAGGTATGCATAGCCAGTTACATCACAATGTGAACTCAATGTACAGCCATCCTCTGCAATTGCATTATGACCGTAGCCTGAAAACAAATTAATAGTGTTGAATTCTCCAATTTTTACATTTTCTGTAATTATTGAATAAGGACACATAATTAATCCTTGTCCATAAACTGATGTTCTCCCAATCCTGGCTGTTGGATGAATAATATTTGCGAATACAGCACCTCTTGCTTTAAAATCCCTTCCAATTTTTAATTTTGCCTTGGGATCACCCAAAGCACAAACATATATTTCATCTTCCTGGATTATATGATCATGTATTGGGCCTACGACCTTATATTCACAGTTGTAATTATCCAGAGCATCTGGATTATCGTCTAAAAATCCATACAATTCCCAATCCCTATTTTCCCTTTTAATATCAAGAGCATAGCCAAGAACTTCTCTGCCAAAACCGCCTGCTCCAATAATCAGCAACTTCTTCATTTTTTTCTCCTTCATACAGTTTTTTAATTGCCTGTAAAAGGCTCCATAGTTGGAGCTGAATTTGAACTGATTCCCTCGCGAATTATAACCTTTTTCAATGTTTTTAGTATTATAATTATATCACCAAAAAAGGTTATTGTATCAACATATTTCACATCATATTCAAATTTGTCCTTCCAGGTTAACGTATTCCTTCCATTAATTTGTGCCAAACCTGTAAGTCCTGGTCTAACTTCATGTCTTCTTCTTTGGTGCTCATTATAGAGTGGCAGGTATTGAACCAGTAAAGGCCGGGGACCAACTATACCCATATCTCCACGAACTATATTAAATAATTCCGGTAGCTCATCCAAGGAGGTCGATCTTAAAAATTTCCCAAATTTTGTAAGTCTCATACCATCAGGCAATAAATTTCCCTTACCATCTCTTTCATCAGTCATAGTTCTGAATTTAAAGAGGGTAAATATCTTTTCATTAAGGCCCGGTCTTTTTTGTTTGTATATTATTGGACTGCCAAGCTTAATTTTCACAAGTATTCCAATAATAACAAAAACAGGGCTTAAAATAATAATAGCTAATAATGACAAAAGAAAATCCATTGGTCTTTTTATATAATTTTTATATATATTTTTTTTAGCTTTCATGTTTTCCCCTTCAATACATAAATCCTACCAGAATATCTTTATAACATTACAGACTGTAAATGTCAATAAAAATTTAGGCCAGTTACCGGAGTTTAAATTGCAAGTTTAATTGCCTTACAAAATCTTACAGAACCCTGTTTTAAGCGACCACAATCTTTGCCATTTCATTCGCAGTTCGATAACCAA
>JAAYPY010000053.1 GCA_012519555.1 Tissierellia bacterium
CTTCCCAAACCTGTAACCATATTACTTTTCCTTTTATGTCAACTTATTACTATGCAATTATCATGCCAAATTATGGAGCTATTAAATCCTGATAAAATCTTGAATTTTCGCCTACAGTAAACAATAACAAAAATCATGCTTGTTGCACTACTGCAACAAGCATGATTTGTATTTTTTTTTCCGGTTCGTATAATCTTTGTATTATCGGCTTAAATAACAATGTTGCACATTTGCAACATTGTTTTAAAAATACAACAAAGTAATGAATATATTGGTAATATTAGCTTATCTTAAATATTTATTCCTTTTTCTAACAAATGTAGATGGGTCAATTCCTAATTCTTTTGCCGCAGCTCTCACATTCCCATGACGTTCATATGCTTTAAATATCATATCTTTTTCCAGCAAGCTAACAGCTTCTGATAGCTTTTTAACCTTAATGTTTTTATCATCACCCGCATCAACTGAATCGACGATGGCACTTGGCAAATTTTCAACTTCTACTTCGCTTTTTACATTAGTAATAATAATTCTTTCAACTAAATTTTTTAACTCTCTTACATTTCCCGGCCAACTGTATTCATAAAGATATTTTAAAACTTCATCAGACAATGTTTTGTTCACTGAATATTTTTTATTATATACATTTAAGTAATATTCAACAGTGGGGATTATACTGCTTCTTCTCTTTCTAAGAGGAGGGACTGTTAATGGAACTATATTCAGCCTGTAGAAGAGGTCCTCTCTGAATGTTCCATCCTCAACCATTTTATACAGATTTTTGTTAGTCACAGCTATAATTCTTACATTTACCTTTATTGATTTATTACTGCCTACCTTTTCAATTTCTCCATCTTGCAAAACCCTGAGTAACTTTACCTGCATAGATAATGGAAGTTCTCCTATTTCATCTAACATCAGTGTTCCATTATCAGCAGCTTCAAATATTCCTATTTTGCCTCCTTTTGAAGCTCCCGTAAAAGCTCCTTCGGCATAACCGAAAAATTCTGATTCAATAAGACTTTCAGGAATAGCTCCACAGTTGATTTTCACAAATGGTTTGTCTTTTCTCTGGCTGTTGTTATAAATGAATTTTGCTACAACTTCTTTTCCGGAGCCGGTTTCACCATATATTATAACATTTGTGTCAAATTTAGCTACCCTCTTTGCAACCGAAAGTAAATTGAGCATTTCTTCATCTTCAGCAATAATGAAATCACTGTCTACAATCTGCTTTTTCAGTTCTTCAATTATACTTTGATATTTTATATTTTCTGACTTGCTTTCATTGTACTGTTTTTTCAGGATTTCCAGTTCTGTAATATCTCTAACATTTGTTACAACCATCTTTATTGTTCCATCATCAGAAAAAAAAGGAGTTCCTGTTACCAGCGCGCTTTTGCCGGTATTAAACTTTTGGTTTAAAGTGACAGGTTCACGTCTTTTTAGAACACTCAATGTTGCGGACTCTGAAATCATGCCTTTCTTAACAAGATCTGCCATATTATTGCCGACAACCTGCTCCTTTTTAAGACCTGTAATTCTTTCATAGCTGTTATTGATCAATATGGTGTTTGCTTGTCCATCCGTTATGTAAATTCCATCATAAGAAGTTTGAATAATTGCTTCTAACATTTTTAAATTGCTTATATTTTTTATAGTGTCAAACATATGATTTACCTTCCCTAAATTCTCTTATAAAGGAACTATTCGCTGAAAAGAGTGTTATTATCATATCATAAAATCTTGTTTTGTTCAAGTTCACTTTTATTGTAATTCTAAGCGTCAGCCAAGGATCTCATCTTCCAATTCTTGGTTTTATGGAATTTATATATTGATTAATGAATATTGTGAAAGCATAGTCATAGATAATGAACAATATTTGAGCAGCTAATATCATCCACCATTGGAGGGGTAAGCTTATAAAAAGTTTTACAGTAAAATATATTAATAATAGCGAAATATTAAAAGATGCTATTTTCATAGCATATGATATGTATTTATTGAAAGTTTTAGTTTCAATATAGTGTTTAATGATGCTGTAAACACCGAAAAAACATATATATGTAAACATTTCCACCTTGTTAAAGGTTAAAAAGAAGCCTAAAATACATGATGCAATATAGAATATTATTCCTGTTTTCCCTCCGAATTCAACCACTACAACTCCCACTATCAAGGCGGCGGCAGCCATCAAAATTATGGTGTTGGTTTCTATTACAGATGAGAGTATTATAAACAGTTGATTCAAGCCTAAAAGCACACCTAAGTATGCCACATCCCTGCTTTTTAACAGCATGAAATAAGATCTCCTCCCAAACATTCACACAAGCAGTCAGCACAAATAAGCTGTGTACAGCAATCTACCGAACTTGAGCCGCCTCCGTAATTGTATGCCCTCTGCTGGTATAAGCGCTGCATATTATAAATTTGATTCAAATAATTTTGGTATTCCATGTTTGACGGTTCCATGTTAACCGCAGTTTGTACATACTGCATGCCTTGATTTACTGAGCCTAAACTCACGTAGCAAACACCTGTTAAGAAGTTCCATTCCGCATTTCTGACTTTTGTTTTTCTAAGAATACTCATGGCTTCATGAAATCTCCCTGCATTGACATATTGTCTTACGGAATATAAGTCTCCGGTGCTTCTTGAATTATTACTGGTATATGTGGAGCCGTAGCCTGCACTGCCGGCATTTCCGTTCATTATTTCATCATATGCCCACTGAATTTCTTTAAATTTTTCTTCCGCTAAATCTTGCAGAGGATTGTTCATATTCATGTCAGGGTGATACTTCTTTGCTAACTTTCTGTATGCACTTTTAACTTCTTCTTTAGTTGCTCCCCTTTTCAAGCCTAAAATTTCATATGGGTCTTTCATCTGCTTTCTCCTTTTTATCTAATTTTTTCAACATCCCTGAATAAATTATATTATCTATTATTCCTTTATCCTGTATTAAAGGCAATTTTTCAATTTCATTGCTTAACAGCGACAGATTAAGTACTATAATATTTTTAGCGTATTCTTCCTTTTTTTCAACATTTAGTTTATTAAAGGGGTTGTATGAGCAATTTTCTTCATCCTTCTTCATATCATGGTAAGCATCTATGAAATAAATATATTTTCCAAGATAAAACCCTATTCTTCTTAAGTTTTGCTCCCAGTGATCTTTTTTGAATAAAAACATTTCTTCCATCAGGTGACCGAATTCGTTGGATACGGCATCAATATCTTCAATGTCTTCTTTTTCAAGCTTGGAAATACTTTCAAGCCTCTCTTGAATTATCTTTGTTATATCAGTAAGAGCAGAGCTTGATTTTTTGAATTTACTTTCCAATGCTTTTGCTGCTGCCAATGATTTGAAGTCCCTTTCATCTTCCCAATTATCAAGCAGGTTATAATATGATAGCACAACATTTAATGAAGCTGCATATTCTGTTACATCATTTTCAATAATGAGCTGCTTTTCTTTAGGATGAACTATACATCTTTCATTGTAAATTTTGTTATCCGGTTCGTAAAGGGAGCTTAATAATAGTATTAAGAAGGTCATATCATAATTCAATGTAAGTCTTGATAAGCTTCCGTATTTTGTTTTTAAACACTTGCAAAGTCCGCAGTAATATCCCTTGTAGCTGTAATATTCCTTAAATTTCAATTCTCTTTTGTTTATTGTTATATATCCAAACATTCGCTCACTCGTTTCAGTATTGTTATCAATTGTATCAATTTTGTCTTGTTTTATCAATACAAATTTTATGGGATTGCCTTTGATGGCAGAAGAAATGACATTAAATTTATCATACACTTATAAAATTAAAATAGTATTAATAAGTTATAAAAAATGGGTTAATTTAAATATTATATAATTGACATTATCACTATGAAAGAATATTATGTAATAATAAATAATGAGGAAAAGTCTTGGGTCTTTGAAGCAGACCGATTTGATGATGCGCTTATGATAAAACAAATCAGGGGAGGGTGAAATGAATACGGACAAAAAAGAGATTACCAGTGCTGTGACTCACCTTGGGGGAGCAATCTTTGGAGTAATTGCTTTGAGCTTGCTGTTAAATGCGGCTATAAAAGCAGACAGTTTAATTGCACTAATTTCATTCTTAATCTTTGGTTTAAGTATGATATTTTTGTATTCCACCAGCTGCATTTACCATTTTATCGACAGCTCAAAGAAAAAAGCTAAGCTCATAATGAGAAAACTTGATCACATAATGATTTTTGTATTGATATCAGGTACATATACTCCGGTATGCCTTTTAGTATTGGATAAGGATGTCGGTTACAAGTTACTTACCTTAGTTTGGTCAATTGCATTAATAGGAGCATTTATTAAAATATTTTGGATTAATGCCCCCAGGTGGATAAGCGCAGGCTTATATTTAGGAATGGGATGGCTTTCAATTTTTGTTTTTATGCCTTTGGTAAAAAGCTTGGCTGCAGGCGGTATCTTCTGGCTTTTATCAGGAGGGCTTTTATACACCGTGGGAGGAGTTATTTATGGTTTAAAAAAACCCAACATAGATAAACTATGGTTTGGGTTTCATGAATTATTTCATATATTTGTTTTGGCAGGAACCTTCTGCCACTTTATAATGATGTATTTTCATGTTGCTTGACAGTCGC
>JAAYPY010000244.1 GCA_012519555.1 Tissierellia bacterium
CTTATGCCCATATCGTTTTTCTAATAAAATCTTACTCTTATTTTGAGCATATGTCAATAATTATTACTATTTTATTTATTTCTGCCAGCTTAGAGCTGTTGTTTATTCTTTGATATAAGCACAAAAAAGGAATTCTGAATCAGAATTCCTTTTTATCACTTAATTATATGCTACGCCTATTTCTATAACAACGGAAGAAATTGCCTGCAATTTGAAAACATCGTTTCAACGAGGCGGGAGATTTTACCCACCGCCTGAAAAGCAAATTGGTACCCACCACATATAGAGGTAGGGAACATCTTTTGCCTCGTTATAATTCTTTATAGGCATTTGGCTGTAACTATGTTTTTGCACATATAGAATAGAAAAGCGCGTATAAGGTCACCCCTGTCGCAACCCTTTAATTTATTCTATTGTTATAGCTTCTACCGGACACTGTTGTTCCGCTTCCTTTGCAGAATCTATTATGTCGTCTGGTATTTCTGCATCTCCTGCGAAAGCTTTCCCGTCGTCATCCATCCTGAACACTTCCGGACATATACCCGCACAAAGTCCACAGCCGATGCATAAATCTTTATCAACACATCCTTTCATGATCATCGCCTCCATTTTATTATTCCAACACATCAAATGTTATTTCAGTTATTCCGAATTCATATCATATACATATTCCCAATAGCGTTTTCCGCAGCATTTACAAGCTGATAAGCGATGGGAGATGCCGTAAGGGCAGGATGTGTGCCAGTCTGGAATGTAGCAATATCATCCGCTGTCATTCTCTGGTTTATACATGCGCTTACTACATTGATCAGTTCTCCACCGCTGGTGGCTCCAGTTACCTGACCTCCTAGTATAACACCGCTTCCGGCTTCAAAAATCAGCCTTACCTTAAGGTTGGCAGCTCCCGGCATACAGCCAGGATGACGGTTGACGGCTTCAGACTCACCTACGATAACACTATAGCCCTTCGCTTCTGCCTGTGACTTTGTCAGGCCTGCTGCAGCAAAAGCACTGCCACCTAAGACTGTTGAAAATACACCGATTGCGCCCATATTCACTCGCCGTATTGAAAATAAGTTTGCTCCTGCAATTCTGGTTCCATTGTTGCTATTGAAGCTAATTTTAAGCTGCATGGCTTGCCGTCAAAAAATGATACTTTCTCAGCGCAATCTCCGCATGCAAATATATCATCATCACTGGTCTGCATATACCGGTTGACCTGGATTGCCTTTGTAGGGCCAATTTCAAGACCTGCCGTTTCAGCCAGCTTGATATTTGCAGCTGCACCGATGCCCATTATTACCATATCCGCTTTCATTTCTTTTCCACTGCTTAATTTTACTTTCTCAACAGATTCCTCTCCAAGCAGCGCATCTACCCTTTCATCCAGCAACAAATTAATATTCTGTTCTTTCAGCACCTTCTCTGCATTTATGCAGAATTCCTCATCATAAACCAGTTGCAGGCAGTGGCTTAACATTTCAACAATGCTGATATTCAGGTCAGGACGCCTTCTGCGGCATTCCTCGGCAATTTCCACTCCAATAAATCCGCATCCCACAATGCATAGGTCATTTAACTTCTCCAGTTTTTCAATCAGGTCCTGCAAATAGTGTACATCCTTGTTTATTGCAAAAACATTTTTCTTTTCCATGCCGGGTATCGGGGGAATAATCGGGTTGGAGCCTGTTGCAAGTATTAGTTTCCCATATTTAAACATTTTTCCACCCTGAGTGCTGACAACACGTTCACTTCTATTAATACCAGTCACTTCGTCAACTGTATATTCCACTTTATTATTTGAGAGCAGATTGTCAACAGGTATAAGGTTTTTCATAGGAGATCCGACAATTCCAAATGTCTAAGGAATACCACAGGGTATTGGGACAAGTTTTTCCTTCCTGATTAAAGCAATGCTTTTATTTGGATAGTGTTTTCTCGCAGTAATTGCAGCCGTTATACCTGCGGCACTTCCTCCGACAACCACAACATCGTATTCTTTCATTATATAATCATTCCTTTTTGAGCTTATGCCCACTTATATCCTATATACTATAAAAAATTTATCAGTCCGTCAATAATCATAATGCTTATTCTTTCCCTAAGTATATTTCGATTTGAAAGCCGATGGTATAACAAGCAACAATATCACTACCATCAAGTTCAACAAATATTATAACTAAAAAGCATTTCGTTCTCATCCACAATTTTTTTAGCTTAATCTTAATATTTGGAAACAGTTTTTTTGCTAATCTTTCAATTGTTTCCTGCACCCGCTACAGTATCCATATATTTTCATAGGTTTATCAGCAACTTGAAACGCTTTATCCTTTAAAACCTGCGTCTTCAGATCCTCAATAAGTTTATCATCAATCTCCTGTACCTGTCCGCATCTTAATCAAATTAAGTGGTGATGCCTTAAATTATTATGTGTAATAAGTTCATATCGCGCAGGTGAGTTTTCTATCGACAGTTTTGATACCAGACCGATTTTTTCGAATAATTCCATTGTACGATAAACAGTAGCTAAACCGACTTTTTGGGCTTTATCCCCTCTTACAGCAAGAAGTTCATAAATGTTTTCAGTTTCAAGATGATGACCTCTACAGTCGTTTAAAATCTGAAGGATAGCCTTTCTCTGAGGCGTAACCCTGAGGTTATGTTCTCTCAGCAACTTACTCAAATAGTTCATCAACAGTTGCTCCTCCTTTCAGATAACTAAAATGTTTATCCGTTTTGGTCATTTGCCCAATATAAATTTTAGCATTATAGTATTATCATGTCAACATATGAAACCTTTATTTAAACCTTGTTGATGTAAAAATGTGATTTTACTTCATATTGTATATAATGTAAAAAATCTTCTTCGGCGAATTAATGCTTCGCTCCGCAGATTTTAAGGTAATTTTCTTTGCAACTCATTAACGGAAAGTTCTTATAAAGTAGAACTTTCCTATCCGTTATAAAAAAGACTGGAATAAAATACTCCAGCCTCCATCAAATATTTGAAAATATATTTCCTCGGTATTTATTCTGGTTTTCCCCAACCATGTCTCCAACAGTTGCGCCTGCAAAACCTCTTTTTCTCACTTCGTAAACAGACAATTCTTTTTGAACTGCATTCGGGACAATTAAATTCCCCATTTAAAATTTTTTCAAAGTTTTCGTAACTCTCATTCCATTGTTTTCCACAGTCAAGACATTTAACAGGGCATATATTCCGTGTATAATTTCCCCCTTCAATTCTGATTGCCTTCCCACTTACAAGGCTGTCAGCAATCTTTTCTCTTGCAGCATTAAGGATACGCTGAAAAGTTTGCCTGGATACCTCCATCTTCTTTGCACATTCTTCCTGATCCATATTTTCAAGATCCTTAAGCCTTATTGCCTCAAGCTCTTCAATACGTAAGATATTTTCCTGCAAAACATCACCATCAATATCGGAAGGAGCAAAATATTGTATATTTGGAATAAACTCAACTTTTCTCCACTTTGTTGGCCTCGCCAAGTCTTTTATCCCCTTTCTAATATAAAAGTACTAAAATCTTTCATATAAGTTTTTATGTTTCAATTGCCTGATTATTATCATCAAAATCAAATTGTTATATCATGAATTTTTAAAATCGTATGATTTTCACTTGGTTAAATCAAGGACAGCCGGCATCGGCTGTATAAATTCATGATACAATGTTCTCGGGCACCCGTTCGAAATCTATGATTTCGGTAACGGGTGAGGTTATTATATCATAAAATAATTTTATTCGATTTTTCCTTTATACATACTTACACAATCTTTATTAATATTCTATCATATTTTTAAGATTTACACAGTAGCTCTTTAAAAAATATAAGAAAACATAAAAAGAGAAGGCAGGGATCGTTTTACCTGCCTCAATATCCATTGAATGCTTTCTCTATTCAGTCTCATCGTTGAGATTTTTTAGACGTTTCTTCACCTGCTGCAATTGGTTTTCCAGGAACTCTGCCTGGTTACCCAAAAACTCCTTTTCATCTACTTCAGGTGTATACGCCCCCCCATATACAGGATACCCTAAGCGTGACCATCCCGGCATGCCTGTATAGTAAAACATTCTTCTAAATCCTCTGCCTCTGCCTCTGCCAAAACCCATTCCATAGCCTATTCCAGGGTTCATATAACCGGGTACTGAAAAACCTGCGCAAAAACCTGCTCCTCTGCCTGTCATTGGTCCCATTCCCATCGGACCGGTTCCATCTCCTCTAGGCATCTGTATCACCTCCTTGCAAAAATATTTGTTTTATGTGAATTACAACCTTTATCCTCTCGTCATCCGTGTGTCACACTGTGGACAGTTCATGTTATAACAAGGAATTCCCCTCTGGTGAGGTACTTTGGCACCACATTTAGGACATACACAGTAGCCGCCAGGTCCAGCACCGGCACTGCTGCCTCCCATTCTGCCTCTGCCAGTTCCCATGCCTCTTCCGGTACCTGGGCCTTGTCCCATCGGACCGGTTCCATCTCCAAACGGCATATAAATCCCTCCAATTAAATACGTAATTTTTCAGCAAATATTAGCTTATGCCCATAACTAAATATTAATATTATTTTGGGCATATGTCAATAATTTTATTGCAAATAATTTTTTCCAGCAGTCAACATACGATTTTGTTCCTATACATTAGGCTATCCATCACACTGCTACGATGTATTTTATAAGATATTCAACCATATAATAAATAAAAAAAAGCAGATCCTATAAGCCTGATATCGAAAGGATATCCTAATGACTTAAAACAAATAAACTTATCACTCATGGGCATGGTCACACTCAACTTTTTCAACGCCATATCCTCTTCCTGCGCCAGGTGTACATGAACTCTCTCCACCTTCAAGCATACCCTTCTCCAATTTTTCTATGACCTCATCAATACCGCCATCCACTCCCACAATTGTTTTTATTCCCATTACTTTGAAAAAACCCTGTGCTCTTGCTCCCATACCACCACACACAATCTGTTTTACACCTTTTTCATGTAAAAACTGAGGAATATAGCCTGGTGAATGCCCCGGGTTTTCAACTTCTATCCTTTTCACTGCTTTACCATTTTCAATGTCAACCAAGGTAAAAGAGGGGCATCTTCCGAAATGCGGAGAAACATATCTTCCTTCCGTAGAAATTGCTATACGCATAATAATACCTCCGTTAAAAGTTTTATTTTTGTCCTACCTGTGAACCCATGCCATAATGTGAAGGAACGGTTGTGTTTATTTTTTCAAGAAGTCCATTCTTGAGCTTTTCAATATTTTCTTTTACCGAAACGTCAACTCCACGATAAATTTCAATATTTGCAGCTTTCAAAACATTCATGGCATTTGGACCCACATTACCTGTGATTACCGCTGTCACTCCCTTATCGACCATAAGCTGTCCTGAAGAAATTCCAGCCCCGCCGCCAGAGACCGCCGCACTGTTTTCTATGATTTCAGACTCCATTGTGTCGGTATCTGCTATGACAAAATATGCCGCTCTTCCAAACCTGGGATCCATCTTACTATCCAATGAGTTTCCGCTTGACGAAATGCAAACCTTCATATAACTAATCCTCTCCTTTTATATAGCTTTTTGGCTTATGCTCACTATTATTCTAATATTATTTTGGGCATATGTCAATTATTTTATAAGAAAACAAGCACCTTAAGGTGAATGTTTTAAACTGTGTTTATAAGTCTTTTTCTACTTCCATAGTCACAGCTAATATTTCTTCCAAGCTGAAAAATAGCAGTCTTTATAGTTTCAATTTGATTCTCGGGATTTATTATTCCCACACCTTTTCCCGGATAAATTGCATACAGCTTTTTATACTCATTTCTCCCCATATTCGGCATAATCACATTGGCACCACAGATTAATCCTTTTTTGTAGCCATCACTGTCCTTTACCCCAAGAGCTGTGGCAGCCGGTATATTTATATCCGGCATAAGTAGTCTTGCCAACGCCATCATTTTTAAGACAGTATCTACATCGCCGCCGTCTTCACATTCCAGCGGTGTTCCTGTGCACGGAATAAATGGACCCATTCCAATCATGTCCGCATCCAGTTCTTTAAAAAACAAAAGGTCATCCGCCAGCATTTCAGGAGTCTGTCCCGGCAACCCTATAAGACAGCCAGTGCCTGTTTCATAACCCAACTCCTTTAAGTCATAGAGACACCTCACCCTGTTTTTATAACTCATCCCGGGATGAAGACTCTTATACAATTGCTTATTGCTTGTTTCAATGCGCAAAAGATACCTGTCGGTGCCTGCATTCTTCAGGGCTCTGTATTCACTTTTTGACAGTTCACCAATGCTGAGTGTTACGGCAACATCCATACATTTAATTCTATTAACTATACTGCATAATTCATTTATTGTAAAAGACTTGTCTTCACCGCTCTGAAGAACAATAGTTTTCAACCCACAGCTTACAGCATGTTTTGCACATTCTATGATCTCTTCAGGCTCCATCCTGAATCGCTTTATTTTATTATTGGCTGCTCTAAGCCCGCAGTAAAAGCAAGTTCTGAAGCAGTAACTGCTGAATTCAACCAAACCTCTTAAATGAACATCATCGCCTGCGAATTTCTTTCTTACTCTATCCGCAGCCATATAAAGAGGAAGCGCCTCTTCACATGTTAAAAGTTTGACTAAACCGGCCCTGTCAAGTGCATGCTCATTTTCAAGAGTTTTTATAAATGTCTCCAATTCCGGCATAGCATTCATTTTTAAACCCTTATATCCCTTTCCCCTTTCTCCATCCTATCCAGTGCTTGAAGGACAAATTGTTTTGTTTTTGTTTGTTCCAGCCTGTTAACATATTTATCTATAGCCTTTTCACCGATTTTTCTTGTTTCATCGGAGGCATAATCAAGCAGGTATTCCTTTAAGGTAAGAATCGCATTAGGCATACAGAAATTATGCACAAAACTTGATTTCGCAACCTCCATAAAATGTTCTCCCGTTCTGCCTGCCCTGTAGCATGCTGTACAGAAGGATGGCAAGCTATCCATCTCACAGGTTTCGCGGATTACATCATCAAGAGTTCGTGTATCACCAAGCTGGAACTGTTCCTTGTCAGGCAGCATATTCCCCACAGACTGTCTGTAACCACCTACTCCTATCCGAGTGCCTGCATCAATCTGTGAAACCCCTAAGGGAATAACTTCTCTTCTTATCTCCGGTTTTTCACGTGCTGTCAATATAAGTCCCGTATATGGCACTGAAAGTCTTAATA
>JAAYPY010000245.1 GCA_012519555.1 Tissierellia bacterium
AAGCATCCATACAAGCACCGCACTTAATACACTTATCCTGATTAATTATACGAACTTCTCTTACTTTGCCTTCAATTGCTCCAGCAGGACATATTCTTGCACACTTGGTACATCCTTTACAATCCATGGTTATTATATATTTCAAAAGTGACTGGCAAACACCTGCCGGGCAGCGTTTTTCATTAACATGGGCTTCATATTCGTCTCTGAAATATTTTAATGTTGATAATACAGGATTTGGTGCTGTCTGTCCCAGGCCGCAAAGTGAAGTTTCCTTGATATTTATAGCAAGATTCTCTAATTTATCAAGGTCTTCCATGGTGCCTTTTCCTTCAGCAATTTTATCTAACATTTCCAGCATACGTTTTGTACCTTCCCTGCAGGGTGTACATTTGCCGCAGGATTCATCAACCGTAAAATCAAGGAAAAATCTTGCAATATCAACCATGCAGTTATCTTCATCCATTACTATCATACCGCCGGAGCCCATCATTGAGCCGGCTGCGGTTAGACTCTCATAGTCAATGGGAGTATCTAAGTGATCCTTGGTGAGGCATCCTCCTGAAGGACCTCCTGTCTGAACTGCTTTAAATTCTTTACCGTTAGGACATCCGCCGCCTATATCATAAATAACCTCTCTTAAGGTTGTACCCATAGGTACTTCCACAAGACCGGTATTATTAATTTTTCCGCCTAATGCAAATACTTTTGTACCCGGAGATTTTTCGGTACCGAAGCTCTTAAACCATTCGGGTCCCTTGAGTATTATTTGTGGAATATTTGCTAAAGTTTCCACATTATTTATTATTGTAGGTTTTCCCCACAAGCCTTTATTTGCCGGGAAGGGGGGCTTATTTCTTGACATTCCTCTTTTGCCTTCCAACGACTGCAATAGGGCTGTTTCCTCTCCGCAAACAAAAGCTCCTGCTCCCAATCTTATTTCTACATCAAAGTCAAAACCTGAATTGAATATATTCTTGCCCAAAAGACCTAATTCTCTAGCTTGCTGTATGGCTATTTTCAGCCTGTGAACCGCTATAGGATATTCGGCTCTTACGTAGATAAATCCTTTTGTAGCGCCGATTGCATAGCCTGCTATGGCCATTGCTTCCAAAACAGAATGAGGGTCTCCTTCCAAAACGCTTCTGTCCATGAATGCACCCGGATCACCTTCGTCAGCATTGCATATTACATATTTTTGGTCTGCCTTGTTCGGTGCCGCAAAGCTCCATTTCATTCCTGTTGAGAAACCGGCTCCGCCTCTTCCTTTTAACCCTGAATTCTTCACTAACTGTATGACTTCGTCGGGAGTCATTTCCGTAAGTACTTTGCCAAGTGCCAAATATCCGTCTCTTGCTATATACTCGTTAATGTTTTCCGGATTTATAAGACCGCAGTTGCGAAGGGCAACTCTCTTTTGTTTACTGTAAAAATCCACTTCGCTTAAAGCTTTTAGTTTTTCATCTTTTGCACTTTCATCATACAAGTATTTTCTTACTATTCTACCTTTTAATAAGTGCTCTTCAACTATTTCATCTACTCTGTCAACAGTCATTCGGGCATAGAATGAACCTTCAGGATATATGATTACAACCGGTCCTTCTTCACATAGTCCAAAGCAGCCGGTACCGATGACCTGTACTTCATTATCTAAATTTACTTCTTTGATTTTTTCTATGAATCTTTCCCTAATAAGGGCTGAATTAGAAGAACTGCA
>JAAYPY010000054.1 GCA_012519555.1 Tissierellia bacterium
CAGAAAGCACGTTCCTGTATATATAACCGAAGATATGGTCGGACATAAGCTTGGTGAATATGCACCGACAAGAACTTACAGGGGACACGACAAGTCCGGCAAAACTTCAAAAGTTAAATAAGAAGGGAGGCAGCTAAGTGGAAGCTAAAGCAGTTGCTAAATATATGAGAATATCACCGAGAAAGATGAAATTTGTGTGTGATATGGTAAGAGGCAGGCAAGTTGACGAAGCATTGGCAATTCTAAAATTTCATCCCGGCAAGGGGGCAAAAATTTTAGAAAAGGTTCTTAAGTCTGCTGTGGCTAATGCAGAAAACAACTTTGAAATGGATAGAGATAAATTATATGTTTCAAATGTTTATGCAAATCAAGGGCCGACTCTCAAAAGATGGAGACCAAGAGCCAAGGGTTCTGCATATAAAATATTAAAAAGATCAAGACACGTGGGCGCAGTCGTAAAAGAGAGAGAATAAAAGAGTAAGGGAGGTAAAAAATGGGTCAAAAGGTAAACCCTCATGGACTAAGAGTTGGTATAATCAATGATTGGGATTCTAAATGGTATGCAGATAAAAAGAGTTTCGGAGATAATTTAACTGAAGACTATAGAATTCGTGAATATATAAAAAAGGAAAACTTTCAAGCAGGTATAGCAAAAATAGAAATCGAAAGATTTGCAAGCCGAATTAAAGTAAGCGTATTTACGGCTAAACCCGGTATGATAATCGGAAAAGGCGGTACCGGCGTTGATATTTTAAAAAACAACATAGAAAAAATAACAGGTAAGACTGTAATAATCAATGTAGAAGAGGTTAAGGTTCCTGAGTTAAACGGACAATTAGTTGCTGAGAACATTGCAAGTCAGCTTGAGAAGCGTATTTCATTCAGAAGAGCAATGAAACAAGCAATGCAAAGAACAATGAAGGTGGGCGCAAAGGGAATTAAAACAAGTGTATCCGGAAGGTTGAACGGAGCTGATATGGCAAGAACCGAAGGATATTCTGAAGGTAAAATTCCTCTTCAAACTTTAAGATCTGACATTAGCTATGGTTTTGCAGAAGCAGATACAACATTTGGCAAGGTCGGTGTTAAGGTTTGGATATGCAGAGGTGAAATCTTAAGAAAACCCGGTTCATTATTATCGGATTATCAAGAGCCTACAAGAGCACTTAACGATAACAGAGACAATAGAAAGAAAAGAAGAAGTAATTTTAAGAGAGACAAAAAGCAATAAGTCCTGAAGGAAGGAGGAAATAATTATGTTGATGCCTAAAAGAGTAAAACGCCGTAAACAACAAAGAGGAAGAATGTCGGGTGTTGCTACAAGAGGTAATTCTATCACATACGGCGAATATGGTCTGCAGGCAATTGAGCCAGCTTGGATAACATCAAACCAAATTGAAGCAGCCAGAAGAGCTATGACAAGATCAGTTAAGAGAGGCGGCCAAATTTGGATTAAAATATTTCCGGATAAACCGGTAACAAAAAAACCAGCCGAAACACGTATGGGTAAAGGTAAGGGTTCACCAGAGTATTGGGTAGCAGTAGTGAAACCGGGCAGAATATTATTTGAAATGTCAGGGGTTTCCGAAGAGGTTGCCAGAGAAGCAATGAGACTTGCCATGCATAAATTGCCTATCAAATGCAAATTTGTTGCCAAGGATACGGCAGCAGAAAAGGATGGTGAAGCAAATGAAAGCTAAGGAATTAAGAAATAAATCAATCGATGAGTTGAACAAGTCTGTCGTAGATTTGAAGACAGAACTTTTCAATTTAAGATTTCAACTTGCAACAGGGGAACTTGATAACCCTATGAGAATAAACAAAGTCAAGAAAGATATTGCGCGTATTAAAACCGTAATTCGCGAGCGCGAGTTAAATATTAACGTGGAGTAGCAGAAAGGAGGATTTACTTTGGAAAGAGGCAACAGAAAAGTAAGAATTGGAAAAGTAGTTAGTGATAAAATGGATAAGACAATAGTAGTTGCTACTGAAAAACTTGTGGCACATCCTCTTTATAAAAAAAGAATTAAAATGACCAAAAAATATAAAGCACATGATGAAGAGAACCAGTGTCAAATAGGTGATACAGTTAAAATAATGGAAACCAGACCATTATCTAAAGATAAACGCTGGAGATTGGTTGAAATATTAGAAAAGGCAAAATAAACCCTATAGACAATTGAAGGGAGGTAAAAACATGATACAAACAGAGTCAAGACTGAGAATCGCAGACAATTCAGGAGCAAAAGAGGCCCTTGTGATAACAGTATTAGGCGGTTCAGTCGTTAAATATGGAAATATTGGCGATATAGTTGTATGTACGGTTAAATCCGCAACACCCGGTGGAGTTGTTAAGAAAGGTGATGTGGTAAAAGCTGTTATTGTTAGAACTAAAAGCGGCGTAAGAAGAAAAGACGGAACATATATAAAATTTGATGAAAATGCTGCTGTTATTATAAAAGATGATAGAACTCCCGTTGGGACACGTATATTCGGACCCATAACAAGAGAATTAAGAGACGGGAAGTTCATGAAAATAATCTCACTGGCACCGGAAGTACTATAAGGAGGTGTAAAGATGCACGTAAAAAAAGGCGATAAAGTAGTAGTTATAGCAGGCAGCGATAAAGGCAAGATTGGAAAAATTCTTGAAAATATGCCGAAGAAGAACAGAGTTGTAGTTGAAAATGTAAATATGCAAACTAAACACCAGAAACAAACAAAAGAAATGCAACAGGCAGGAATTATTACAAAAGAAGGAACAATCAGCTCTTCAAATGTTATGCTATACTGCGATAAATGTAAATCAGGCGTGAGAACTGAGTCAAAAATAGAAAACGGTAAAAAGGTAAGAGCATGTAAAAAGTGCGGTACAGTTTTATAATACGCTCAGGAGGGAGGTACGATTATGGCCAGATTAAAAGCGATATATAATGATAACGTAGTGCCGGCAATGATGGAAAAGTTTCAGTATAAAAGCATTATGCAGGTACCGAAAATAGAAAAGATAATTTTAAATATGGGCGTTGGTGAAGCAAAGGAAAATTCAAAGTTTTTAGACAATGCTATGGAAGAAATGACATTGATTGCAGGTCAAAAACCTGTTGTTACTAAAGCCAAAAAATCAATTTCTAACTTTAAAGTAAGAGAAGGAATGTCGGTAGGATGCAAGGTTACTTTAAGAGGAGATCGTATGTACGAATTCTTCGACAAACTTGTAAATATTGCATTACCAAGAGTTAG
>JAAYPY010000246.1 GCA_012519555.1 Tissierellia bacterium
CGGGAGTGGAGTAAACAAAATAGCTGTATTCATTGATTCCTAATTCCTGAGGACTTTTGTTGAGACCTAAATATACAACAAAGGCAGAAAAGCTTACCTTTCTTGCATTGCAGGTTTTCAGGGCGACATCGGGAATTTCCTCTTTGGGATAGATGAGCTGGTTGTATACTAAATGGGGTGAGGCATTGGAAATTACAAATTGTGTTTTGATTTTATCTCCTTTTGAGGTTTCAACACCTACCACTTTGCCATCTTGGACCAGGATTTTTTCAACCTTGGTATTATACATAATTTCTCCGCCTAATTCCCTGATTCTTTTATCAAGGGCAACCGTAAATCCATGGGAACGGTATTTGGGAACATAGGCAGCCCGCATTACATACTTATAAAACATGGCTGCAAAGATGGTGAAATTCACCTGTCTTGTCCCTAAACCCAAATAACACCAGTAAGCGGTAAGAATTTTTTGGGCTAAATATGGAATTTTCATTGCATCTAAAACATCCTGAAGGGAATAAGAGGCGGTTTTAAGGAAATTAGGAAACTTATCCATCAGGACATTTTTATTGGCATTTCCTTTTGATTCGGCAAGGTAAGTGAAAGCGTTTACCACTTCCTCACACAAACTTATAAAATCAGTTACATAGGGCCTTGAACCGGGAACATATTCCTCCAATTTTGAAATATACTCCTCTTTGCCGAAGGGCATCGATACATCCAGTCTGCCGCCAATTTCGTTAGGGATAATGAGCCTGTAGGCTTCCGGAACCCTTAGCCATTCAAGGTCCAAGCCTATTTTGTCTTCCAAGAGCTGTCTTGTAGCGCCTTTGTCTTCAGGAGGTCCAAAGTCAGAGATTTCATGAAGTGAAGGCTCAAATTCAAATCTCCCTCTAACAAAGCTTGTCGCAAAACCACCGGGCAGGTTGTGCTGCTCTATGAGCAAGGTCTTCATCCCTTTGCCTGCCAAAGTCGCTGCAGCAGTGAGGCCGCCATTGCCGGCTCCTATGACTACAGCATCATATTCCTTTTGGTAGTCATTTGTAACCATAAAATCACACTCCTCTCCATTTCTTTGTGGTACAACCACCGACCATAGTATAATATATGCGGGGCCTTGTGTCAATATGATATTGTAAATAATGGAAAAGCCCGCGAACATTGTGAAAAAATTATGCATGTATCCATATTTAATTGACTAAAACAATCATCTATAATATAATTCTATCATATTATTATGCAGGCGATTATTCGATTGAAATAGTTATTTTGTAATAGGCATAAGCTAGCGATTTGGGGGCAGGAGAAATGACAAGTAATGACAAACAAGGTAATATTCTCTTCATTGATTTGAATGAACGCAATATGGCTGTATTGGTTCATTCATTGTTCTCTTCATGGATGCTGTCATTTCTCTTTGAAGGGCAAATTTTCCAACAACTTGCCAAAGAGTATAATTTCGCATCGGAGTCAATAATAATTTTAAGCTCTGCCGCTATGTTTTCAGGATTATTGCTGGGCGGATTTATTATAAAGAGTAAACTTCATGCAAAACGGCTTTTTCTCTATTCCTATCCCTTATTTATCGCCTTGTCCCTGATTTTTTTCTTTTCGCCTTCAGTACTTTGGACTATAGGCATAATAACCGGTTCAATTGTTTCGGGATGCTGTGTGGCAGCATGGGGGTTTTATCCGGCTTAGCGGAGAATCCGGGTGGGCAAAAGCTTTTAACGCCATACAAAAAAAATACAAAGAAAATCCCATAGAAATGACAAAAGCCTTAGAAAGACTCTTGGAGTCCTACTTGGATGTCTTCTGGTTAATATTGCAGCTGTTATTATAATTTTAACCATTGCCGGCTGCCAAAGAAGCAATGACAAGCCTCCTAAAATGGAAGGCCCGGAGCCTGAGCCCCACCAGGGTGTTTTTGTAAGCCAAAATGCTGTGTTTACTTTTGATGGCGCCAATAAAACAGTGTTTGTGGAATTTGACGATGAATATTTGGAGGCACTGAATAATCCTCCAAACAACACATATTACAGCTATGTATTTACTTGGTATAGTTTTGGTGAATTCAGATATGACGGAGCTACAAGTTTAAAGCTCTACCATGAAGAAAGTGACACATATTTAACTTTTATGCTTCAAGGAAACACAAGTCCTGACAAAATCACAATTTCCCACATAGTCCCGGGAGATGAAAACATAGTCTTTATAAAACAATAAGGACTAACATCATACAATAAGCAGCGCCTGAATATCAGAGTTTCTCATGATATCAGGCGCTGCTTATTTACTTGGATACCCATTCTATACCTCTGCGGTAAAGATTCACAACAGTTTTAGTAATTATATCCTACCAATCTTCTCACCTTGTTATTAAATAACTGCTTTATATAATCTGACTGTTAACTGGTCAGACCACAATCCTTTCATAACAATTGGCAATGATATTGATTTCGCTATAATTATTGTAAAACTATTGTATTTATACAATACCCAAAATTTTAGTCTTTAAACATTTTTTTAAAATTATTTTAATTAGCGTTGATTAGGTATTTTACTTCAATGTTTAACTCTTCCGTATCGGTGATGTAATCCCTGTATTGCTCGCCTGCGTATTGAGCCATTCCGCCGACATTGTATATTTTGCTCATATCATAACCGTTAGCAGCTAACATTTTCATAAGCATTGCAACTCTTCCTCCTGATTGGCACATAAGCATAAGAGTTTTACCTTTGGGGAAAAGAGCATTTAAAACATCTAGCGAAGATTCATAAACAGCTTCGGGAGCATCATGAGTTCCCTTGAATAATTGCGGGAAGCCTTCTTCCCCTGCATTTTCGTTATAGATGTATCCAAAGAAGGGAATTACTTCAAAATTCTTGAAGTGTTTCTTTGAATAATCTTCATAGTTTCTCAGGTCAATGTAGCACGTGTCTTCTCTGTTCAAATAATCAAGTAAATTTTCACTGTTGATTCCTGAGTTTTCAAAAGTATAGTCCCCTTCGACCTTTTGTGCCGGAGGCAGTTCGGCTGCTTCTTCTACAGCAGGTGCTTCTTCCTGGGCAGGTGCCGGTTCTTCAACCGGTGGAGCCGGTGCAGGTGCTGCAGCTTGCGCACAACCTGTCAAAATAATGGTTAATACTAATAATACTGATAATAACTTTTTTAATCTTAGCATATGACCTCCTAATTTTTAAAGAATTCATCTCTTGCATGGTAGTCCATGATGGAATGTAAAATTCTTATTATATTGTTTGCTGAAACTGAAGCTCCTGATAATGCATCAATTGTATACTCTTCTCTTCCCTCTCCTGCTTGATATTCTTCAACCTTAATATCATCAATTGTACTCAAAGAATGAAGGTACTTAGAATCCTTTTTAGGGAAGAATGATATATACTCTGTTTTATAAAGTTCGTAGGTTTGCCCCAAAGGCATGGGATCAGAATCTCCCCAATGCCCTCCGTTATAATGACCCGTAGAATCCTTATCAAAAGATATGTATTTAATTTTTACGTCGTCAGGATTTTTGCTTTCCGGTAAAGTCAGCTCCACATACATTGTCTGCCACATATTGACGGAAGCTTCTCTGCAAGTACATGATAAATAAGAAACTTGGTATTTTATATAATCTCTTGCCCTATACCTAAAATTAACAAAAGCATAAAATGGTGTTTCGTTTTTTGGTCCGTCAATATGAGCATGTGGGATAACAGCTACAACATTTCCAATTCCGTTCGGGCCAAGTCCTGCGCTTTCGTTTAAGAAAGCATTGATTTGTTCAAGATTAATTTCTGCTTCAGCAGCTTCTGCTTGAGCAGCACTTGGAGTTTGGTTATTGCTGCATCCTGAAATCAGAAAAACCAAAACTAAAACTAAGATTGTTAAAATGTAGTTCTTCTTGTTCATTTATCCTCCTTTAAACTTGATTTTTTCGCAATACCCTTTTTTTAAGTATGCATTACGCCTTCTTTCGTTTCGAGCTTATGTTGTCAAGAAAACGTTTGATGAAATCTTAACAATTATATGGTATAATTTTCAATTTGCATGTGACTAAGTCACAAAAAAACGGCTAAATTCTTAGCCGCATCAATTTGTTTAAAACCTTATTCTCTTTTCTTTTTAAGTGATTTTCCGCTTTTGGTTCCAAAAAATACAATGAGTAATATCAATACAATATAGACAATATATAGAAAGTTAAATTCTTTAATAGTGTAAAATATAAGCATAATCACTCCGGGAAGACTTAACGCCAACATGTGACCCCACGGTCTAACAGGCCTTATAAAACCTATTATCAAGCTTAAAACTCCATATAATATTAAGATGACTAATATTGTAATTAATCTTTCGTATGTACTTCCATCAGAAAATACAGAGACCATCACACCGAAAAATCCCAATGCTATCCCAATTATTATTGTTACTATAATGCTGATTAGTTTTTTCTTATCATTATTCATGGAATACCTCCTGTTATAATAATCGTAAATTGCAAAAGTAACTTCCAGAGTTAGAAGGAACAAAAAAAGATGCAGGTGTAAGTTCCATAAGCACGGTATAGCAAGGGTTTATGATCCAAGCTATACTTATAAAGGGTAATAAAATAGA
>JAAYPY010000055.1 GCA_012519555.1 Tissierellia bacterium
AAAGTATTGTAAACAACAAACCATCTCAGTTCCGGCCTATATTAGGCGTTAACTTTCACAATATCAAAAGATAATAAGCGTTAATAACCGGTGACCTAAAAGCTCACCGGTTGTTTATGATTTATACCATTTCATGGATCTCATCTTTTATTAATATGATATTTTATGGATTTGGTAAAGGTGTAAGTTCAGATAAATCCGTAAAACAATACCACCAGGCAAAGCATGTCAAATCATCCGAGGATGTACCTCTTTCAATTGCCTCTTCAAGGGTATTTGCGACAGGAACAATTACCGGGTCTCCCGGCATCCAATTTGCAGGTGTGCTGACACCATATGTAGTAGATACCTGCAGTGCATCTATCAGCCGTAATAATTCATACATGTTTCTGCCGTTTGTGGCAGGATAAGCTAAAATTGCCCTTATTCTTTGGTTAGGGTCAATAAAGAATACATCTCTAACGCTCTGCTCATAAATTCTGTCCGGATTAACCATACCGTAGAGTTCTGCTACATTTGCATCTCTGTCTGCAATTAGGGGAAAGGGCATTATTATACCTGTCATTAAATAAATGTCGTAAAGCCAGCCGATGTGTGCAGGGTTGGAATCGATACTGACGCCTAAGAGCTGTACATTTCTCTTCTCAAATTCAGGTTGAAGCTGTGCAAATGCAATAAATTCTGAAGTACAGACAGGAGTAAAGTCTCCGGGATGGCTAAATAATAAAACCCACTTTCCTCTATATTGGGACAAGGTTATGGGACCTTCCGTGGTCATGGCTGTAAAGTCAGGAGCAATTCTACCGATTGTCAAGCATTGTCTTGGACGTTCGCTTTCTATGTTATTAATCATCGTTACCTCCCATATGAATTTTATTTATTATATGAGAGGAGAAGTGATATAGTTCATTTTTTTTACATCATATATAGCGGAAAGTCAGAGGATGGCAAGGAAATTCACCAATTACCTCCGCTCAGGATAACAAAAATAGGGACTTATAAGTCCCTATTCAGTCATCAATCTTTTTAGCCTTCCATATCAACTTCAACTATTATTGGAAGTATCATGGGGCTTCTTTTTATTTTTTCATAAATAAAGCTGCTTAAAGAATCCTTTATTAGCATTTTAATATTGTTCCATTCTTTAACCTTTGTATCATCGCATTTTTCTAATGCTTTTCTGACAACGGTCTTTGACTCTTCTATTAAGTCAATGTTCTCACGAACATATATGAATCCTCTTGACACAATTTCAGGACCTGCTAAAACCCTCCCGCTACCTCTTTCCGTAGATAAGACAACTATAATCAATCCGTTTTCAGATAGAAGTCTCCTGTCTCTAAGAACGATGTTTCCAACATCTCCTACGCCTAAGCCGTCTACTAAAATATTTCCGGATGTAACAGTACCGTTTTTTACCATTGATTTCGAAGTGAGCTCAATAACGTCACCGTTATTTCCTATCATAGTATTCTCAATGGGCATACCTAACTCATGAGCTAAATTGGCATGCTGCACCAAATGCCTGTATTCGCCGTGAACCGGTATGAAAAACTTTGGTTTTAACAAAGAAAGCATAAGCTTCAATTCATCTCTTCTGGCGTGACCTGATACATGTACCTGAGTTAAAGCATCATACAGTACCCTTGCACCTTTTTCATAAAGCATATTTATTACTGTTGAAACGGTTATTTCATTTCCCGGTATGGGGTTAGCTGAAATTATTACCAAGTCTCCGGCTTTTATTTGAATTTTCCTATGATCATTGTTAGCCATTCTTGTCAAGGCAGACATGGGTTCTCCTTGACTTCCTGTAGTAAGAATAACTATTTCATTATCTTTAAGACTTTTTACCTCATTAACATTTATGATAGTTCCTTCAGGAGCATTTAAATACCCTAATTCCAAAGAAACCCTGATTGCATTTATCATGCTTCTTCCTGATATTGCAACCTTTCTATTGTTGACAACAGCAGCGTCGATAACCTGCTGAAGCCTGTGAACATTTGAAGCAAAGGATGCTACAATTATTCGAGTATCACAGTTTTTAAATACGTCCATAAATTTCTGACCTATAGTTTTTTCAGATTCCGTGAAACCCGGCCTTTCAACGTTAGTGCTGTCAGACATGGCAAGAAGTACACCTTTTCGCCCGATATCCGCAAACTTCCCTAAATCAATAACCTTTTCATTGATGGGAGTATAATCAATTTTAAAGTCTCCTGTATGAACTATCATTCCAATAGGTGTATCAATTGCATAAGCCACGGCATCCGGTATACTGTGATTCACTCTTACTGGTGTTATCTTGAAACATCCTAAATTGAAGGTATCTCCTGCTTTAATTTGATTTAAGGATGCATCTTCTATTTTATGTTCTAAAAGCTTGTTTTCCACAAGACCTAATGTAAGTTTCGTTCCATAAATGGGAATATTTATCTTTTTCAAAAAATATGGTATCGAACCGATATGATCTTCATGACCATGAGTTAAAATAATTCCCTTCACTTTTTCTTTGTTTTTTATTAAATAGGTAATATCCGGTATTACTATGTCAATACCAAGCATTTCATCCCCGGGAAAAGCCATTCCGCAGTCTATAATAATTATGTTGTTATTATACTCGATAACTGTGGTGTTTTTTCCGATTTCACCCAGACCCCCTAAGGGTATAACTTTTAGTTTATGTTTCTTCTCTGCCATCTTCATTCTCCTTATCTCTGCACTCTGCACAGATGCCGGTGAATTTGACCACGTGATTTAATATTTCAAAATTGTATTGTTTTTCAATAATTTCTTCTAATGAATTCATAAGGTCTTCTTTAACCTCTATGATTTTACCGCATTGTTTGCATAATAAATGATGGTGCTGATGTACTTCTTTACTGTGTGGTGATAATATTTCATATCTTTGAAATCCGTCATCGAAGTTATGCCTGTAAACAAGTCCTATATCTTCAAACAGAAGAAGTGTTCTGTAAATGGTTGCTATCCCTATTTTAGGGTTTTTATTTTTGATTAGGTCATAAATATCTTCTGTAGACAAATGCTTATCTTTATTCTCACAAAGAACTTCATATACGGTTTTTCGTTGAATTGTTGTTTTGTAACCATTTTTATCGAGCAAATCCATTAAGTAATCTGCCATATTTTCATCCCCCTACACAGTTTAAATCAAATCATCAGCTATTCCTTCGTATACTTCCTGCACTTCTTTGATTTCTTCCTCGTCCTCAACCTTAACCAGCACTATGCTTCCGTCTTCCATTTCTTCCACATAATAAATCATTCCTTCATCAGAGTTTATTTTGTGAAGAACGGCATACAAAATATCATCAATGTGAAAAGTGGCTTCAACCACTAACTTTTCTAAGTTTCCTTCGTCATTTATCAATTCAATAATATTGTCCATAGAATCTCCTTTGATTATTTTATACGCTGCATGTAACTTGACAGAATTTGCACTGCTGCTAATTTGTCGATTACTTCTTTTCTTTTTTTTCTTTTAACATCAGCTTCTATTAACATTCTTTCTGAGATTGCTGTGGTAAATCTTTCATCTTCAAGCTCTAGGGGCAAGTCAATATGTTTTTTCATTTTTTCCAAAAATTTAAGCACCTTATCCCCCTGTATTCCGATGCTTCCATCTAACATTTTTGGAACACCTGCAACAATTTTTGTAACTTGATATTCATCGATGATTCTTTTTAGCTCATTTATATCATTTTTAATATTTGTTCTTTTTATTGTCGTCACACCTTGTGCAGTAATCATCAATAAATCGCTTACAGCTACTCCTATTGTTTTGTCGCCCACATCCAATCCCATCAATCTTTCCATAGAAACCTCACACAATTTTGATATAAAAATCCGCGCATTCACCTGCGCAATAACTGCATAAAACACACTTTTCCATATCTACCCTGCATTTGCCGTCGATTAGCTTAAGTGCATTTTGCCTGCATTTTCTTACGCATTTTCCGCATCCGATACACCACTCTTCTATTACTAAAGAGCGCTTTTGATTTCTAATTTTATTTTTTATATTATTATTTAACTCATTGTTTTCCAAATAAGAGATATTTGCGTCTATTTCTTCAACAGAGCTCATACCTATTGCTATGGAGTCCACATAACTTAAACCGTCGACATATTTAAAAGCTTTTTCAGCTTCCCTTATTAAATGGCCGCCGCCATAAATTTTCATCGCCATAATGAATTTTTCATGTTCTTTTGCCTTTATCAAGGCTTCTGTCATATCTTCGATAGTCCCGTCTTGAATTCCTATACCTTTATAGTTAAGCAAAGGAAAAATAATTTCAATTTCCTTAAACTTAACCGAATCTTTTACTGCTTCTACCCTGTGAGTTGAAATTCCAAAATACTTGATTATTCCCTGCTCCCTATATTTCATGAAACGCTCTACTGCCTGATAATGTCCTAAGAAATTATTTCCGTTATCTTGTTCATGCAGCATGAAAATATCCAAATAATCCGTATTCATTTCTTTCAAAGCTTTATTAATACTATATTCCGCGGTATTCTTGTCATATGCATAGCTTTTAGAAGCTATGATTAGTTTATCCCTGTCTTTATCTTTTATGAATTCTCTTAGTATATTATAGTTATCATAAAGCTGGGCAGTGTCAAAAAAGTTTATTCCTTTTTCATATGCGTAATTAAGCAATTTTACCTTGTTTTCAAAAGTATCGAAATTTTGAAGCTTACTTAATGAAAGTGTTCCGTAACATAGCCTTGATACGTTTTCTTTTTCAAATAAATTTATATATTTCATATTTATTATACCGTCGGATTGGCTAATACACATTCGGGGACATTCCTTAATGTTGTCGAAGTCTTGGGTTAGGTCATAAAGGTCATAAAAGACATACAAAAGCAGTATACTTATATACTGCTCAAAGTTGTATTTTTCTCTAAGTACAATCCCTATAAGTCTATAACATTTAAGTAAACACTTAAAATTTCTTCCAACAGTTCGTCTCTCTCTATTTTTCGTATTAAACTTCTTGCATTGTTATGATTAGTTATATAAGTGGGGTCCCCGGATAATATATATCCTATGAGCTGGTTGTTAGGATTGTATCCCTTTTCTTTAAGCGACTTATAAACCTGAGAAATAATTTCCCGAGCTTCATTCAGTGAACCCATACTGTAATCAAATTTTGCCGTATTATTTACATTATTATCCATAAAAACCACCCCTTAACATCTACTTACATTGTACTATAATTTTTTAATAAAATCAATTACTATATTATTATTAAATATAGCATTCTTTGTGACACATCTTATCGTTCTTCATCCTATAGATAGGGAAGAACGGGCTAAAGCCCTCAGAATGACGCTATTTGTTTTCTTACTGCATTAATTGCTTCGTCTATTTTCTCGGGGTTTTTCCCACCTGCTTGTGCAAAGTCAGGTCTTCCGCCCCCGCCTCCGCCTGCAATCACAGCTGCTTCTTTCACCATATTTCCCGCATGTATTCCGCTTTTTACCAAGTCCTTGGTTACAGCGGATACAAATAACACTTTATCTCCTAAATCCGAAGCTAAAATTACAGCGCAGCTTTCATTCTTGTCTCTTATTTTATCGGCAATTTCTCTTAATGAATTTGCATCCTTGTCTTTAAACTTGAGAGCAAACAATTTTATACCGTTAATCTCTTCATATTTGTCAAGAATCTCATTTATATTGCTCTTTAATATTTCATTGTTTAACCTTTGAATTTCTTTATCTTTATCCTTAGCTTCCTTTTTTAGCAGATTTACTCTGCTTAACAATTCATCCTTGGTCGTTTTCATGGATATTGACAATTCATCCGTTAAGCTATCCAATTCCTGCATATAATCAATTGCTGCTCTTCCCGTGATAGCCTCTATTCTTCTTATTCCTGAAGCTATGCTTCCTTCGGAAATAATTTTAAACATACCGATTTTAGCTGTTTCATCTATATGAGTTCCACCGCATAACTCCTTGCTGAAATCTCCCACGCTTACAACCCTTACCATCTCTTCATACTTTTCATCAAACAAAGCCACAGCCCCGGACTTTTTAGCTTCTTCCATACTGAGGATATCCGTTTTAACCGTGTAGTCAGATAGTATTGCTTCATTCACTCTTTTTTCAATTTCTTTCAATATTTTTTTATCAAGCGCTTCAAAATGTGTGTAGTCAAATCTCAGTCTATCTTGAGAAACATATGAGCCCGCCTGATTTACATGGTCTCCCAACATTTCTTTCAAAACCTTGTGCAATATATGTGTGCAGGTGTGATTCTTTGCAGTATTTTTTCTTCGGTCGGCATTTATCTTTGCTCTTATGGTATCTCCAACGGAAATACTTCCTTTGACCACATTGGTGTAATGCAGATAAATATCATTGTTGAATTTTTTGGTATCTGCTACCTTTGCCAGCATTTCATGGGCAATGAATTCGCCCTCATCGCCGGTCTGTCCTCCGCCCTCTGCATAAAAGGGACTTTTGTCGAGCACTAATATTCCCGATTGTCCTTCATTTATAGTATTTACCTGCTCAGACTCCACTACTATGGCAATAACTTCGGAATTATCTTCTAATTTATTGTAACCTGTAAATATGGTTTTATCCGTATCCAAGGTAAAATCATTGTCCTTCCAGCCTGAAGCACCGGTAGACTTCCTTGCATTTCTTGCCATCTGTCTATGCTCTTCCATTGCTGTGCTCAACTGTTCTTTATTTAGACCAAACCCGTTTTCCTTAAGAATTTCTTCTGTAAGTTCTGATGGAAAACCATAGGTATCATAAAGTTTGAATGCTATATTTCCGTCCAGTTCTTTTTTGTTTGTATCTTTTAATAATTGAATTTCTTTCATTAAAAGTTCAAGCCCTTGGTCAATGGTTATTTTAAATTTTTCTTCCTCAAGGCTTATAACCTTTATAAGGTAGCTTTCTTTTTCAGCTAATTCCGGATAAGCTTCTTTCCAATTATCTATAACAACCTTGGCTGTCTTGGTTAAAAATTCACCATTTATTCCCAAAGATTTGCCCTTGCGGATTGCCCTTCTTATTAGGCGTCTTAAAACATAACCCCTTCCTTCATTTGAAGGTATTACTCCGTCACCTATCATGAAGGTTGCTGCTCTTGAGTGGTCGCAGATTATTTTCATGGCAACGTCGCTTTGTCTATTTTGACCATAAGGTATCGAGCAAATTTCCGAAACTTTATTAACTATAAAAATTAAGGGCTCCACATCAAACACCGTGGGTTTGTCTTGAAGTACGGCTGCCACTCTTTCAAGTCCAAATCCTGTATCAATGTTTGGATTTGGGAGCGGATGATACACACCTTTTTCATCCTTATCAAACTGTGTAAATACAAGATTCCAGATTTCTATATATCTGTTGCAGTCACATCCCGGTTTACAGTCCGGAGAACCGCAGCCTCTATCATCTCCTGTATCATAGTATATTTCAGAGCAGGGTCCGCTTGGTCCTACTTCCAATTCCCAAAAATTATCTTCTTTTCCAAGCCTCACTATTCTTTCCATAGGTATTCCTACCTTGGTATGCCAAATTTGTTCAGCCTCATCATCCTCTAAATATACCGTAACCCAAAGTCTATCCTTATCAATTTTCAAAACATCGGTTAAGAGCTCCCATGCCCAAGCAATTGCTTCTTCCTTGAAATAATCTCCGAAGGAAAAGTTTCCAAGCATTTCAAAAAAAGTCAAATGTCTTGCAGTTAATCCTACATTGTCAATGTCGCCTGTTCTCACACACTTCTGACAGGTGGCCATTCTTTTTGAAGGTGGAACTTCAGCTCCCGTAAAATATTTCTTTAACGGTGCCATACCTGCCCCAATTAATAATAGGCTTTTGTCATTTTTGGGTATTAAAGAAAAACTTTGCTCGGTTAAATGATCTTTGCTCTTAAAAAAGTTCAAGTATTCTTTACGAATATTATTTATTGAAAATCTATCTAATTTATCCACTTTTTTTCCTCCGTTTCATAGTATAAGCAATATGTACTTTATTATGAAATTATAATGTATTCTTTCCCCCATTGTCAAGAAACATTTAGGGACGGTTCTTTTTGTTCTTGCAGCGCCGCTTTTGATGTCTGCATGATAACAAAAAGAACCGTCCCATAAACTGCCCCCGGGATATTTTAGTGTTGACAGTGGATTTCGTCATCCTCCGGCTTATAGTTTTCCAAACCCTTAATTACCTTGTTTGTTTTTTGTGCGTAATCATAAAGGGCCGATTTAACAGCTTGCTCTGCAAGTACGGAGCAGTGAACCTTAACGGGAGGAAGACCTCCCAAAGCTTCTACTACAGCCTTGTTTGAAATCTCAACTGCTTCATGAATGCTTTTTCCCTTAATCAATTCCGTAGCAATGCTTGAAGAAGCAATGGCAGAGCCGCAGCCAAAGGTTTCAAATTTTACATCCTCAATTATATCATCTTTAATCTTCAAATATATTTTCATTATATCCCCGCATTTGGGGTTTCCTACCTGGCCTATACCATCTGCATTTTCCATGCTGCCTGCATTTCTGGGATTTCTAAAATGGTCCATTACTATTTCTGTATACATATTATCTTCTCCGTTAATTTAATTTTTTTTCAAATCCTCGTCATTCTTAATTGGCGACATCGCCCTTAATTTAGCAATTATTTTTTTCATTGTTTCTACAGTAAAATCTATGTCTTCTTCTCTTATCTCCTCACTTAGGGTAAAACGGATTGAGCCGTGGGCTGTTCCGTGATCAAGTCCCGTTGCCAACAAAACATGTGAAGGGTCCAAGGAGCCTGAAGTACAAGCGGAACCGCTTGAAGCTGATATACCTTCCATATCCAAGAGCAATAATATGGATTCTCCTTCCACATATTTATATGAGAAGTTAACATTGTTGGGAAGTCTCTGTGTGGGATGTCCGTTAAGCACCACATCCGGAATATTGTTTTTTATTCCTTCAATGAGTCTGTTTCTAAGAACTGTTAGCCTTTCAACATGATCATCAAAATTACGGGCAGCAATTTCAACAGCTTTCCCGAACCCTACAATATTCTGAACTCCTTCGGTACCAGCTCTTCTGCCTCTTTCTTGACCGCCCCCGTGAACAAAGTTATCAATCCTTGTTCCTTTTCTTATATACATACCGCCTATTCCCTTTGGCCCGCCTATTTTATGAGCAGACATTGACATCAAATCTATATGCTGCTTATTTACATCTATTCTGACACTTCCCAATGCCTGAACAGCATCTACGTGAAATAATATCCCATGCTCCTTTGCGATTTCTCCAATTTCTTCGATTGGCTGTATAGTACCTATCTCATTGTTGGCAAACATTATTGAAATCAGCATTGTTTCAGGTCTTATAGAAGCTTTCAGCTCTTCTAAGTCTATAAGACCGTGTCTGTCAACATCTAAATAAGTTGTTTCTATTCCGAATTTTTCTAAGTATTCACAAGTATGAAGTATTGCATGATGCTCAATTTTCGTTGTGATTATATGGTTCTTTCCTTTGTTGAGATTTGCAAAAGCAACTCCCTTTAGAGCCCAGTTATCTGACTCGGTTCCACTTGCGGTGAAGTATATTTCTTTTTCTTCCGCATTCAAAAAGTCCGCCAAAGTTTTTCTTGCCTTTTCAATGGCTTCTTTTGATTTTCTGCCTAACTCATATAATTGACTTGATGGATTTCCGTACAATTCACCAAAATACTGTCTCATTTCATCAATTACTTCTTTTTTCACCCTTGTTGTTGCAGCATTATCAAGATAAAGCTTCCTGCTCATTTTTTCCCTCCAATAAAATGTTTTTTTGTTCCTCGTACATATCAGCTAAAGTTATATTGTCAATGACATCGTTAATACTTTTTTCTATCTTCTCAAATATAACTCTTGTAGCACAAATGGATTCTCTGGAGCAAACTTCTTTACTTAAGCAATCAGAAGTTGTTATTTCGCCCTCAAGTGTTCTAAGTATCATTCCGACAGTTATTTCCTCAGGGGGTTTTGCAAGAAGATATCCTCCTTGGGGTCCTCTGACAGTATCAATGTAGCCGCTTTTTTTTAATTTCGCAAACAACTGCTCTAAATAACTTTCTGATATACCATACTTTTCTGATACTTTCTTTAGTGGAACTGGTCCAAATCCATAATTTTTCGAAAGTTCAAATGCTGCCTTCAGTCCATATCTACCCTTTGTGGATAAAATCATTTTCGCTCTCCTCTCGTGCAATCCCTACTATTTCAGTAGGGTATACTTAATTATAGAATACCCCAGTAATTTTGTCAACATTTAAAAAAAGAAAAAAACAAATTAAATATCCGTTCATAAAAAATAATAAAAATATCGGCTCACGGTTTCGGACACGAATAATTCTATGAGCTCATTCCGGCTAAAAATCCTACAGCTTGCAAACTCACTGCTTTCAAACAGTGCAACTGCTTAACGGATTTTTAACCTGCATTCGCTAAGAATTATAGTCGTGTCCTGCAAATGTTCGCTTGATATTTTTATTTTTTTTGCATATTAATATTATGGTAATAATTTATATACAAAGCAGCCATTTTTGTTGATTTGGCTGTAAACATTGCTTACTCCCCTGCATTCATTTAAAATAATATCCAATGTTCTGCGGTCATTTGTCTTTATGCATAAATCGCACTCATTCTTTATACTGAAAGGAGTTTGAATCAAATGTATATTTTTAACTCCATATCCTTGCAGTCTGTTGAACGCGGCAACTGCATAATTTCCGTGCAAAAAGGTAATAACAAAAACTTCCATACGGATACCTCCTCCACTCTATTTTATTAATATGAGCAAAGAAGGTTACAAAATGGGGACATTCCTTCTACCTGCAGAGACTATCCCAGGGAAGAAGGCGTGTCCCCCTTCTTATTAATTTATATATTCATGTTCCTCATCATTTTCATAGATATTTAATTCATCTCTCAAGAATTCTAAATTTGATTCGTAATCCTCTTCAGTAATTTGATTGCTGAATAGCAATGCGTCCAACCTTTTCTTTTGATCCTCATATAAGAATATTTCTTTGCAAGGCCAAACTAGATTTTTCTTTTTGTCACTCTTTGATTTCATAACCGAAATATTTATTTCATTCTCCAGTAAGTCAGCTATGGTACCCATCAAATAAAACTCATTTACTCTTATTTGATTTTCCTCGAATAAAGCCCTTATTTTTTTGATAAACAAATAATGTTCTTTCTTAATTTCATAAGAAACATCAACGTTCAGCATGTCTTCTTCCAAATCCGTGTTGTAAAAATCAACATGGACATCGTACATCAGCTCTTTATTCAAGTCATCAAAATTGAGCTTACTATTAACAATATTTTCTATATTTGGGTCGGTAATTTTTCCAAACAGCTTATACATGTTGCCCCTCCTTACTGTCTCAAATATTCCAAAAATTTCTTAATTTTGCTTTCATAACCTGATTCTTTAGGCTCATAAAACTTAGTTTTTATGGTTTCCGGCATATATTGCTGCTTTACATAAAACTTTTCATAATCATGGGGATATTTATAGTTTATTCCCCTGTTTAGCTTTTCAGCACCTTTGTAGTGTTTATCCTTCAAATGAGCCGGTACTTCATGAGACTCGCTTTCAACTGCCTTCATTGCTTTGTCGATAGCCATTACGGAAGCATTGCTCTTTGGCGCACATGCAATATAAATTGCAGCTTGGGCAAGAGTTATCCGCCCTTCAGGAAAACCTATTATTTCAACTGCCTTGAATGCATTCACTGCAACCTCCAAGGCTCTGGGGTCTGCATTTCCCACATCCTCCGAAGCACAGATGATTATTCTTCTTGCAATGAATTTCGGGTCCTCTCCGGCTTTTATCATTTTTGCAAGCCAATAAACAGCCGCATCCGGGTCTGAACCTCTCATGCTTTTAATAAATGCAGATATTGTATCATAATGGTTGTCTCCATTTTTGTCATAATCAATTTTCTTTCTTTGAATACATTCAGATGCAATATCAATATTTATTTTTATTATTCCGTCAATTTCATCGGTTGTTTCCACACCAAGCTCTAAAGCGTTAAGTGCACTTCTTATGTCTCCGTTTGAATATTCGGCAATATGAGCTAAAGCATCTTCATCTATTTCGACTTTTCTGTTTCCATATCCTCTTTTGTCCACTAAAGATTTTCTTATTACGCTTTTGATATCCTCTATGTCAATGCTTTTGAATTCAAATACCAATGAGCGTGAAATCAAAGCGGAATTAACTTCAAAATACGGATTTTCAGTGGTTGCTCCTATCAATATTATTGTACCATTTTCCACGTAGGGAAGCAAGGCATCCTGCTGAGCTTTATTGAAGCGATGAATTTCATCTATAAAGAGAATTGTTCTCCTATTATAAATTGAAAGTTCATCAATTGCATAACTTATTTTTTCCTTTATATCCTTGATGCCGCTTGTAACAGCATTAAGAGTGGTAAAATTATTATCGGTAGTATTTGCGATAATTTTAGCCAAGGTTGTCTTGCCTGTTCCCGGAGGTCCGTAAAAAATCGCAGAAGTAAGCTTGTCAGCTTCTATAGCTCTGTTTAAAATTTTGCCCTCACCCACAATATGCTCTTGTCCGACAAATTCACTCAAGTTTAAAGGTCTCATCCGCTCTGCAAGAGGCCCTTCTTTTTTTATGGAATTTTGGTATTGCATTTCAAATATATTCATTATTTTATCATTCCTTAGTTTAATGGTGAAGGTGTGTCCCCATACCTCTAAAGTTTCTTACCAACAGTAAATTTCAATACATTCTTTTTCATTTCGCTCTTATCATAAGCCTTTAAGAGGTAAAATGAAATTACTAATGAAAACAATGAAGCAAGAGCAGAGATTATATCCTTATTCGGTCCCTTCAGTGTCATTTGAAAAATAAAAACCGTCAGCAGCATCAATAATAAAGGAAGGCCGTAAAGTACCGCTATATGCTTTAGCATCACTTCATTCTCCGCCCTAATTTCAACATAATCTCCGACATTTATCTCATCTTTTACATCTGAAATATCAGTTTCAATAATAACGCTGTTAACTTTGCATGCGGAGCTGCAGCTTTTGCAGTTATCTCCGCAAGCTGATACCCTTTTGACAGAAATAACGGCCTTATTTCCATCAATTTTTTCTATCTTTCCTACATTATCCATTTTATCTTCCTTTCTCTAAACTTACTCATTGAATGTAATTTTCAGTTCATTTAGCTGTTTTTCAGATACCTGGCTGGGAGATTCTGTCATCAAACAGGAAGCACTTTGTGTTTTTGGAAATGCAATTACATCTTTTATACTGTTTGAACCGGTCAGAAGCATCATTAAGCGGTCTAAACCAAATGCAATTCCTCCATGAGGAGGCACACCGTATTTAAATGCTTCAAGCAAGTAACCGAACTTCTCTATTGCTTCTTCTTCTGTAAAGCCTAATGCTTTGAACATTCTGTTCTGCAATGCTCTGTTTGTAATACGTATGCTTCCGCCGCCGATTTCATCTCCGTTTATCACAATGTCATATGCTTTTGCCCTGACTTCTTCCGGAGCTGATTCTAATTTATCTATATCCTCATCAACCGGTGATGTGAAGGGATGGTGTTTTGCCACATATCTTTCATCCTCTTCGCTGTATTCAAACAATGGAAAATCAGTAATCCACACCAATTCATAATTATCACCGTCGATTAAATTTCTTTCCTTGGCTATTTCGATTCTCAAAGCGCTGAGTGCCGTATTTACGGCAGAGTCATTGTCAGCCGCAATAAACACTATATCTTTTTCCTTAAGCTCAAGCAAAGAAATCAGCTCGGTAATTTCGCCTTGGCTCAAAAACTTAGCAATAGGAGAATCTAATACGCCATTTTCATATTTAAGCCAGGCTAATCCTTTAGCACCGTGTGACTTAACAAATTTCTCTAATTTAGAAATGCCTTTCTTGGAATAATCATCCGATGCTCCGTCAATTTTTATGCATTTAATCAAACCGCCGCTTTCAAAGACTGATTTGAATGCATTAAATTCGGAGTTTTTAAATACATGAGTAATATTTTTCAACTCATATCCAAAACGTAAATCCGGTTTATCACAGCCGTATTTATCCATGGCTTCATTATAAGACATTCGTCTTAATGGAAGCTTAATATCAATATTTTTTACTTCCTTGAATATCCTTTGAATAAGCCTTTCATTCATCGCCATTACATCTTCTGCATCCACAAAGGACATTTCAATGTCTACCTGTGTGAATTCAGGCTGACGGTTTGCTCTCAAGTCCTCATCTCTGAAGCATCTTACTATCTGGAAATATCTGTTCATTCCCGAAACCATCAAGAGCTGCTTGTAAATCTGCGGCGATTGAGGCAAGGCATAGAAATTACCTGGTGAAATTCTGCTTGGAACCAAATAATCCCTTGCTCCTTCAGGTGTAGGTTTTGCTAAAAATGGTGTTTCAATTTCATTAAAGCCGTTTTCATATAAAAAGTCTCTTATAACCTTTGATGTTTTGCTTCTCATCAATAAATTTTTCTGCATTGAAGGCTTTCTCAAATCTAAATATCTGTATTTTAACCTCATCTGCTCGGAAACATCATCATTATCCTTTATATAAATAGGTGGAGTCTCTGCAGTGTCTAATATTCTTAGCTCCTGTGCGTAAACTTCTATCTCTCCCGTAGCCATTTCAAGGTTTTTAGACTGTCTTTCAAATACTTTTCCTTTTATTGCAATTACATATTCACTTCTTAAAGTTTCTGCTTTTTCAAAAGCTTCCTTGTTTACATCCGCATCAAAAACAATTTGAATTAAGCCCGTTATGTCCCTTAAGTCGGCAAAAATAAGTCCGCCTAAGCTTCTTCTTTTTTGTACCCACCCCATGAGCACGACTTCCTTGCCGATATGGTCTTTATTTAACTCTCCGCACATATTTGTTCTACTAAGTGTTCCCATTGTTTCCATAGTATCCTCCGTTTATTAATAATAAAAACCCGTCCCCTGCTTAGGGACGAGTATAACCCGCGTTGCCACCCTATTTGGACTAAAAAGTCCCACTCATTAAAATTTGCTTTATAGAGGTGTCTTCATCAAAAGTTGATAACAGGCTCCCATCGTCCCTGTCTTGCTTTAATCATTGCTTTATGACTACTCTTCCCCTGCAATATATTTACAATAAAATTATCACACCATATTTGATTTGTCAATATTAATTTTAAGGACGCTTCTTTTCGTTCTCATTTGGTTAAGTCGTCCAAAGTTTTAAAGGTGTAGCCTAAGTCCTTCCATTTTGTTAAAAGCTCATCCAATATCTGTTCGTTTGTATCGGAGGTGCTGTGCAATAAGACTACTGCTCCCGGGTGTATTCGGGGAATCAATTTACTGAATGCCTGATCTTTGCTAGGTTGGTTATCCTTATACCAATCAACATATGCAAGGCTCCAAAAAATTGTTTTATAGCCCAATTCATTAGCCATTCTTAAATTATCTTCACTGAACTTACCTTGAGGAGGTCTGTAATATTTTGGCATTTCCTCACCGGTTACTTCCTTAAATAAATCTTCCAAGGAAGTCAGCTCCTTACTAAATGATTCCTTGTCAGAAATCATTGACATATCCGGATGATGGTAAGTATGATTCCCAACAATATGTCCTTCTTGAACCATCCTTTTAACAAGCTCAGGCTCTTTTTCCAAATAATGCCCTACCAAGAAAAATGCAGCCTTCACATCATGAGCTTTTAAAGTATCTAATATATTGGGAGTATTTCCGTTTTCAAACCCTGCATCAAATGTGAGATAAATATATTTATTATCCGGCTCCCCCACATAATAGGCATTGTATTTCTTTAAAAAGTCTTTTCCTGCATTGCCCATGGGTGGTGTTCCATCAGCATTGAATTTAAGTCCCCAGTTTGATATGTTTGTTGACACGGTCACGGAAAAATTCTGAAGAAGATTGATGCTCATTAAAACTGCAAGGAATAAGCAAACTATAAATATAATGATAAATACCTTTTTATTTATTCTTAAAACCACATATCTCACCCCTTTATTTATTTATATATATAAACAGGCATAATATGACTTTTGCTATAAATATTTATTATTCTTTTTTAATAATAAGGTGTAAAAATTTCCAACATCTCTCTTAAAGAAGCTTTGACATTAGTAATAAAATGAAATATAATAACATAAATTAAATATATAATATTAATTTGGAGGTTTTTAATTGGATCACTTTATGGAAACCGCAGTTCATTATGTTGCTTACACCTTAGAATTAGTAAGCATTATAATTGTTGCTTACAGTGCTGTAACAACATTAATAAAGTATCTTATGAGCAAATTCGAATTTACTAATAAACAAGCAAAAATAGAGTTTTCCAGGGCATTGGAAATGGCTTTGGCATATATGCTGGGAGCAGAAATTCTTAAGTCGCTCATAGCCCATTCCAAAGAACAATTGATAACTCTTGGAGCATTAATAATACTGAGAGCAGCAATAGCGCTTATAATTCATTTTGAAACAGAAGCAGATGCCAGGCACTGTCATAAGTAATCTTATTAATAAAAATCAGGACGAGCTGTCCTGATTTTTTGATTTATTTTATTGCCTCTTGTAATACTCTTTTTATTTTTTCTTCTGTAGGTATCCCTTCATGAAGTTTAATGCCATCAACATAAAATGTGGGGACATAGTAATAATCATGAGCATTAGCTGTTTTTACATCCTTGTTTTCATCTATGTATTCCATATCAATATTAGAATATTCAGGATTTTTGGTTATTAATTCATCTAATATTCTAAATGCCTTCCTGCAATGTGGACATCCTTCCATATAAAAAATCTTAACCTTTTTCATTCACCCTCCAATTAACAACTGTTTTTTATTTATTATTTCATCTATTCGTTTATCATATTCTTCTAAACTTTTAAAATTACGTACCGGCTCATGCTTGTTTTCACCGGTAATTATTTTGCTTGTAGCACCAAGACCGCATCCTAATATGGTTTCCAATTCTTCTATCATAACCATATTGTAGATACATTCCCTGCCTTTTTTTGTATAACCTATATTTTCAGAATTGCCTTTGATATTCTTTTGTCTGTACATGTAGTATGGTTTATATCCCTTATCTTTGCAAACCTCTTTTATGACATCATGCATCTTATTAATAAGTTCATAATCCTTACTAAATTTTGAACTTTCTCTGGTAAGTTCCGAGCGTTTTTTATAAGCCAATGAATGTACCGTTATATTTTCAGGATTTAATCCTGCAATTATTTCAATCGTTTTTTTTACATCTGATTCATCTTCACCCGGCAGCCCCAAAATAATATCCATATTTATGGTCTTAAACCCGATTTCTCTTGCCATTAAGTATGTTTCAACAATTTCACTACTTAAGTGTTTTCTCCCGACTGCTGATAATGTATCGTCATTCATGGTTTGAGGGTTTATGGATATCCTGTTTACATAATTATTTTTCAAGCAAAGCAGTTTTTCTTTATTTAAAGTATCCGGTCTTCCGGCTTCAAATGTAATTTCCTTTATTTTAGACAAATCATAATACTTTTTTATTACTTTGAAAATTATGTTAATTTGCTCTTCGTTTAATATGGAAGGTGTTCCTCCTCCTATGTAAATTGTATTTAATTTCAGTTTTCTCTTTTTCGCTATTTTGATTGTTTTTTCAATTTCAAATATCAGAGTATCCAAATACGAATTAATTTTTTTATCAGGACAATTTACATATGAGGTAAAGGAGCAATAGCTGCACTTTGAAGGACAGAAAGGAATTCCGATGTATAAATTGTAATTAAATTTATTTATATTTTCATCAATGTATTTTTCTTCGATTTTTAGTATATCCCATAGAAGCTTTATTTTTTCTTCTTTTACTTCATAGGTATTTCTCAATATGTTATTTATTTCTTCCTCGCTTCTATTTTGACCTTTTGCCGTGATTAATATTTTAACTACTCTTACTCCGGTTAAAATACCATAATCCGGATATACCTTGTAATAAGATTTCAAAACATTGTGTATTGTTTTTATTACCAATGTTTTTTTAAGTTTTTTTACACCGTGCTTCTCCAAAACAATGTCATCAGATTTTAAATATGATTCGTATAAAAGTTCCTTGTCCATATAAAGATGTGCTCTTGCACTTATAATTTCTGCTTCTTCTAGGCATGACACAATAGATAAGCCCCTTTCTTCAAAGGAGCTGTAAATTATTTCATAATCTGCGTTTAAATCGAATACTCTAAGGGCATTTCTTGCCTCATATTCATAATCATGACCCGAAAAATAAAATTTGAACATTATATTTACCTTTTGTCTCTTTGTCATTTTAGGAATGGATTAAATTGTTTTTCTTTCTTTATTGTTGAAGGCGACATATGACCCGGATAAATCACCGTATCATCATCATATTTAAATATTTTCTCCTTGATTGAGCTTATAATTTCATCAAAAGACCCTCCCGGAAAATCAGTTCTCCCAATAGAGCCGTTAAACAAGGTATCGCCTGTCATCATTATATTCCCAACCTTTATGCAAATACCACCCTTAGTGTGTCCGGGGGTATGAATTATTTCAAACTTTAAATCACCTAAACTTATTTCGTCTCCATCCTTCAGCAAAACATCTGCCTTTATTGAAATATCCTTCCTGAACATAGATTTTGTAAAGTTCATCCTGCTGTCATTAAGAGCTTCTGCATCTTCCTTGTGAATATACACTTTTAAGCCATATTTTTCTGTAAGCTCTTCCACAGCTCCAATATGATCTCCATGACAATGAGTCAGAATTATTATTTTTGGAGTTACTCCCAAATCATTTAATTTGTTGTCAATTTTTTTAAAATCTGCGCCAGGGTCTATTATGGCTGCTTCCTTGCTTTCTTCGCTTGCTGCAATATAACAGTTTGCACCATAGATACCCACTTCCAATGCTTCAAATATCATTATTTCCTCCTAAAAAACTCTTTTGCTGTCAAGCAGTATTGTTACAGGACCGTCGTTTATCAGCTCTACCTTCATATCCGCACCAAATTCCCCTGCCTCTGTTATAATATTTTTCTCTTTCATACAAGCAATAAATTTTTCATACATGGGAATTGCCTTTTCGGGTTTTGCAGCATCAGTAAAGCTTGGCCTTCTGCCCTTTCTTGCATCTCCAAGCAAGGTGAACTGTGAAATAACCAATATGCTTCCTTCTACATCCTGCAGGCTTTTGTTCATTTTTCCGTTTTCATCTTCAAATATTCTAAGATTTGGAATTTTATCACACATATATTCCAAATCCTTTTCTTCATCTGTTTCTTCCACTCCAAGTAAAAGTAAAATTCCCCGGTCTATCTTTCCAATGATTTTATCTTCAACTTTTACACTTGCACTTATTACGCGTTGTACAACTGCTCTCATTTTTCATCCTTTCATTACTCATTCCCGTATAAGACCCCTTGAATATGATGACCCCTTGAGGGTCACTTTTTGGTTCTGTAAACTTCTAATACTCCATCTAATCTTTTTATCTTTTTTATCAGATCTTCAATTTGTTTTGTTTGATTTATTTCAAATCCTATGTCAACAATTGCAATTTTTTCCTTATTTATTCTTAAATTAAGTGATATGGCATTAAGCTTTGCATCTACATAAAGTGAAGTAATATCCTGCAAAAGCTTTGGTCTGTCCAATGCTTTAATCTGAAGCTCGCTTATGAATGTAGCTTTTTCTTTATGATCCCACTGAACCTCAATGAATCTCTGATCATCAGAATCACTTAAGTCATGAATGTTTGTGCAGTCAGCCCTATGAATCGAAACTCCTCTGCCTCGTGTAATATAGCCTACTATGGCATCCCCTGGAACAGGATTGCAGCATTTTGAAAAACGAATTTTTATGTTATCAATACCTTTTATAATAACCCCTGATGCATGCTTCTCAATTCGCTTTGGTATTTTTGCATCCATGCTCTTTTCAAGGTTTTCAATTCTTTCAAGCTCTAACTTATCCTTGTTCTTCTCAAGATATATTAATTTAAGCCTGTTTACAATCTGATTTTCGGTTATGCCTCCGCTGCCTACGGCAGCATACAGATTGCTTACAGTAAACATATTGTATTTATCCGCAACTGTTTTAATCCAGTCATCTTTCAGCAGCTCTGCTACCTGATAACCTTGTTTCTTAATTTCTCTTTCAATTAATTCCTTGCCTTTTTCAACATTAAAATCTTTATCTCTTTCTTTGAAAAACTTTCTGATTTTTGACTTTGCCTGACTGGATGCAGCGATTTTGAGCCAATCGCGACTTGGACCCCCACTTGACTGAGATGTTAATATTTCAACCTGATCACCTGTTCTAAGCTTTGTATCTAATGGAACTATCCTGCCGTTAATCTTTGCGCCCACGCACCTATTTCCTACAGCAGTGTGCACCCTGTAGGCAAAATCAATAGGTGTGGAGCCTGTCGGCAGGTTTACCACTTCACCCTTTGGGGTAAATACAAACACTTCATCAGTATATAAGTCAATTTTCAATGCTTCCATAAATTCCTGAGGATCATTTGTTTCCTGCTGCCATTCAAGCATTTGTCTTAACCAATTTAGTTTTTCCTCATAATTTGTATTTTCGTTTATACCTTCTTTATATTTCCAATGTGCTGCGATACCATATTCGGCAGTTTGGTGCATTTCCAAGGTTCTTATTTGTATTTCAAAAGGTTCTCCTTCAGGTCCAATTAAGGTAGTATGCAATGATTGATACATATTTGGTTTAGGCATGGCAATATAATCCTTGAATCTTCCCGGTACCGGTTTCCAGAGTGTATGAACAATCCCTAAGGCTCCGTAACAATCCTTTATACTGTCAACAATTATTCGTATGGCAATCAAATCGTAGATTTGCTCAAAGGACCTGTTTTTAAAGTACATTTTTTTATAAATACTGTATAAGCTTTTGGGCCTGCCCTTTATATCGGCATCCATCTTCTGCTCATCAAGCTTTTCTTTAATAATATCTATTATGTGAGATATGTACCCTTTTCTTTTTTCACTTTTTTCCTGAACCTTTGTAAGTAAATCTTCATATCCTTCAGGGTCTATATATTTTAAGCTTAAATCTTCCAATTCCCATTTGATGGAAGCGATACCAAGACGATTTGCAATAGGAGCATATATTTCTATTGTTTCCATTGCCTTTTGATATTGTTTTTCTTTGGGCATATACTGTAATGTCCTGATATTGTGAAGGCGGTCTGCTAATTTTATTATTACCACCCTTA
>JAAYPY010000247.1 GCA_012519555.1 Tissierellia bacterium
AATTTGCTGATCCGGACAGCATGAAGAATTCTCCTGTGATGAGCAGAAATAAGCTCTTAGCAGACAAAAGGATATTGTACACTGAAAGTCCCGGCAGTCTTACACGCTTTATTGAAGGTCAAAGCATCAAATCCTATTCTCAACATATGGCTACAAATGTAGGGGTAAGCGGCAGATACCTCTATTTTAGCGGCAGCCTCAACAGCAGTTTTAATACTTCATCGATGACAGAATCAACCAGCAGGTATGCAACCTTTGTAAGCGATTTATCACAATATGGGGTTTATTTTGATGACAGGAATATGAATTACTTAGATTATTTAGATCCAATCTTTAAGAAACATATTGATGATTCTACTATACCACCTGAGGAAATATTCCAGATGTATGGTACTCATGTGGTAAGGCATGTGAGAATGGGCGGGCGTTTAGATTATAATGTGACAGCAAGCTCTTCATATGTCAGTGAATCATCCAGTTTCAGGACAGAAGTTGAGGCTTCTTTTAATGCAGGTTTTGCAAGTGTAAGTGGTCATGCTGAGCATAGCGGAAGTAGCACCTCAGAATCCTTTAATAAACACTGTAAAACAAATATTAAAGCCTATCCCGGATACAGAGGTATTAATGATCTTAACCCTGCTGATTATAATGCATGGTTCAACTCAGTCGAGAGAAATCCTGCTTTATGCGACTTTGGCGGGGAAAGACCCTTAATACCGATTTATAATATGACTAAAGATGTTTTCAGAAGGGCTGAACTTAAGGCAGGTTATGAGAAATATGCAAGAGAGAATCAATATGTTCCTAATGAAGTCGTAAGCTGCATAAATGGTATACGCTTGAATCCGCAACCTGTTAGTGCAACCATAGATGGGTTGGATTTACCAACTATATATGATCAAGGCGACGTATGGAACTTGGTTTCTAATATCTCACCTTGGATGAACCGAGCAGATATACAAGAGCAGGTTTATGTGCGAAAGGGTTTCAGTGATGTTGCTGCCAGACCTCCGGTTGTTGCAATTTTCGGAGTAAATGAAACACAAGGAGAAAATGCCAAAGAGATATTTAAACATTTTTGGGGGAATGATTCTACAGCCAAGCTTTGGGGAGACGGAGGAGAAGTAAAATCCCATCCAAGTCTTAAGTCATATATAAGCGGCTTGCCTGTGGGGGATAAAATAAAACTCTACTATGTAACAAGTACTAACGAAAGACCTATCACCAAAATCAGAGTCAGACATTTAGGACTTGACAACCAAATGCATTACTTCCCTGGTATCGGCCAAGGTAATACAATACCTGCAGATGATTCAACATATTATCCTGTTTTGGATTATGGCTCCTTGATGAATGGCACATACAAATATCAGGATTTCACAGAAGGAACCCCCACTCATTATGGCATTTTACCAATCAATAAAAACACCTTTATAGAATACTCTTATGATTAATGTCATTTGACCTAAAAATTTCATACAGTTTAAAACCTTCCTAAGCGGAAGGTTTTTATTCTAGAGTCAGTCGCCTGAATTCCAAGGGCGTTAATTATTGACATATTTCACAAATCGGATATAATAAAGGTATAATATGAAGCGAGGTGTTTTCATGCCTAGACCGAAAAAATGGAGAAGGGTTTGCAGCCTGCCAGATGTAAATCGCTTTGGGCCTTTAGGTTTTCCGGTAGAAAAGGAAGATCTAGTAATCATGTCCGTTGATGAATATGAAACAATCAGACTTATTGATTTGGAAGGTCTTTCCCAAGAAGAGTGCGCAAACATAATGCATGTGGCGAGGACTACCGTCCAGGGTATTTACCAGGAAGCCAGAAAGAAAATTGCAGAATCCCTGGTAGAGGGGAAAGTTTTGCTGATAGAAGGGGGAGAATACCGTCTGTGCGGCGGGGAAGGAGATTTTCACAGCAGGAGATGCTGCCATAGAAACAGATGCAGAAAAGATAAAACTAATGAGTTTTAGCGAGAGATTTTGTAAAGATTTACAATTTTCTTATTGCAATAGTTTTTTTGTTCTGATATAATCGAATGAAAAGTTAATAAAATACCATGAATGGAAGCAGTAGGCCGTAAACAATCAAAGAGAGCCGTCGGATGGTGTGAGACGGTATTGCTAAAGCTGAACTCGTCCGGGAGTA
>JAAYPY010000248.1 GCA_012519555.1 Tissierellia bacterium
AACAATGAAATATCTGCTTATCGGGAGAAACTATAAATGAAGGTGTTTTTTCTTTATGAAAAGGACAGTTGGTGCTGTAATTTGCACCGGCTTTTTTTAAAGGTAAATATTCTTCTATTATTTCCACAATATTATTTTGTTCCAAGATTCTTTGTATAAGGTCAGAATCCAATCTATAGGGCATAATATCACCATTATCCTTACATTGAAAATAAAGTATAACATATGAAAATAAGCTTGTCAATAATTTTTCTTGACAAGCTGCAAAATTTTCTGCGTATACTGTGTTCTTGCTGCTATATCCAGGGTTTTGGTATATATAAATCGTTAAATATCTTCATTGCATACCTATCTGTCATGCCTGCAATGTAATCCTTTATGATTTCTCCCTTGCTAAAGTTATTGTTCTTATAAATATTAAGATAAAACTCGGGAAGATGCTCAAAATTTTTAGTGTAGTATTCATATATTTTTTCAACTATGAACATCGTTTTGTCTTCTTCGCTTTTTGCAATCTTATTATAGTATACATTTTCAAACAGAAAGTCACGAAGTTCATTTGTGAGCTCTGCAATTTCATCACTCATAATGATAGTATTCTTGTTTTCTGAATTTTGAATTATGTCCATTATCATAGTGTTAATTCTTTTGCCGTGGCTTGAACCTAATTTTTTAAGAAACTTGTCCGGAATTTCAGTGATAATATGACCTCTCACCGCATCATCAATGTCATGATTTATATAGGCAATCCTATCTGAAATGCTCACGATTTGTCCTTCTAAAGTAGCAGGCTCATATCCAGAAGGATGATTTAATATACCGTCTCTCACCTCAAAAGTCAAGTTTAGTCCCGGCTTGCCGTTTCTTATTTCCAAAAAGTCAACAACCCTTAAGCTTTGCTCATTGTGTTTAAATCCCTTGCACAACTTTTTAAGTATTCTTTCTCCGGTGTGACCAAAAGGAGTGTGACCTAAATCATGACCTAATGCAATTGCTTCCGTTAAATCTTCGTTTAGATTCAAACCTCTTGCAATTGTTCTTGATATCTGTGACACCTCAAGGGTATGTGTAAGTCTTGTCCTGTAGTGGTCTCCTTCGGGAGATAAAAAAACCTGAGTTTTATGTTTAAGCCTTCTAAATGATTTTGAATGCAATATTCTGTCTCTGTCCCTTTGGAAGTCAGTTCTTATTTCGCATTTCGGTTCATGGAGCTTTCTTCCTTTGGAAAGTATTGCTTTTGACGCATACTCTGATAAATGCTCCATTTCAAATTGCTCATATCTTTCTCTGATTTTCAATTAATCACCTCCAAAGGGTTGTAAAGACTCTGGCATCTTTAGAATTGTATTTTTTCATTTATGAATGGTATCAGCTCATCAATTTTAATCCTAATCTGCTCCATTGTATCTCTATCCCTTACAGTAACAGCATTATCTTCCAAAGAATCAAAATCAAATGTAATACTGTAGGGTGTTCCTATTTCATCATGTCTTCTGTATCTCTTTCCAATGCTTCCCGCATCGTCATAATCAACATTAAAATACTTAATAAGTATTTGGTAAAGCTCTGTGGCCTGCTCATTTAATTTTTTTGTAAGCGGGAATACTGCAGCTTTAAAAGGTGCTAATGCAGGGTGAAGCTTTAATACAACTCTATCAGTTCCGTCTTCCAATGTTTCTTCATTGAATGCATCTACTAAGATTGCCAGCATTACACGGTCAGCTCCTAAGGACGGCTCTACACAATAGGGTATGTATTTTTCATTGGTTACAGGGTCCTGATAAGATAAATCCTCTCCTGAGGTGTTTATATGTTGTTTTAGGTCAAAATCTGTTCTGTTGGCAATTCCCCATAATTCTCCCCAGCC
>JAAYPY010000056.1 GCA_012519555.1 Tissierellia bacterium
TGGAATACCTGAATTTTGCGGGAGAAACTCCTTCCTGTTTTTTAAATGCCCATGTAAAATAATTCGGATCGCTGTAACCGACCATATGGCTGATTTGCTTAATGCTGTAACTTCCGTCCAATAAAAGCTCCTTTGCTTTTTTTATACGCAGACGAATTAAATAATCTACGATGGTTATATTCATATATTGCTTAAATAAACGGCTGATATGATACTTGCTGTATTTTACTTCTTCGGCTATTTTATCAAGCGTTATCTTTTCCTTATAATGCCTCGAAATATAATTGCAGATAAACTTTATTTCAGGCGGAATGCTTTGCTTGTCGGAACTGAAACCTTTATTTCGCCCTTTTTGAGGAGCCCAGGCATGTTCTATGCCGGGGGATTTAATGATACAGCCATATGCGTCCGAAAAGCTTTGCTCAATCTCGCTTATATCTTCAAATTCAATTCCACAGCTGCAATTATAGGACATTCCCAAATCGCGGAAAATGCTTGACAAAATTAATTCTGTCACAGGAGTAATTTTTTTTCTCAATGAAGGTTCCGGGGAAAACACTATGAGGGAGAGGTTCCTGTCATTTATTTTCGTAATACTCTGATATCCCGCATCATAAAGATCCTTTCGCAATATTGACTGTAGTTTCTGCATTTTATTACTATTTAACTCATTTGACATTTTAACTGCGAAGACCTGCCCTCCCGTATTACTGTCAACTCCAATCGCGTCCAGGTAATACAGGGTTTCTTCATCTATTCGTCCAATCAGCAGTTCGCCGAGAATTTTGTTGCCCAAAATTTGTATGACATCATCGAGCTTTAATTCCTTTTGTTCAGTGCTTTTTTCGGTATCCAGTTCGTCTATCGCTTTGTTTATTACACTTATAAGCAATTCTTTTTTTACCGGTTTTACTAAAAAATCCATAGCGTTCAATTTCAATGCTTTTACAGCATAATCAAAGTAATTGTAAGCTGTGGAAAATATCACCTTACACTTTTTATTTACGGCAATAATTCTTTCCATTGCCTCGAGACCTGTCAGTCCGGGCATTTTAATATCCAGTATAATAATGTCGGGTTGCTTTTCCATAGCTGTTTTTACGGTCGCCGTACCGTTTTCGCTTTCAAGAATTTCTCCGATTTCAAGATGAGAGTCATCGATAAAATAGCGTATTGCCTGCCTTTCCAATGGCTCATCGTCTGCAATTAATAATTTATACATTGTCATCCCACCATTTTATTATTAATTTGATACACCTTATTCATCCGCCTGTTTGCGAAGCTATTACCGGTTATCGTTATTAGTGCCTGTGCAATGATGCTTTGTTTTTTTAATCGGTATTCGGATTTCAGCTATCGTACCGATACCCTGTTTGCTGATAAAGCGGAAAGAATCGGAAATCCCGGTGAAAATCTCAAGACGCTTTTTCGTATTCGCAATGCCTATCAATGAGGTATGACCTTTTTCAGCCTCTCTTAGTATTTGACGTTGTCTTTCCGTGCTTATTCCGATCCCGTTATCAATGACCTTAATTACGCATACATTATTAATGCTTCGGACTTTTATTCTTAACGCTCCGCCTTTTTCCACCGGTTCAAGTCCGTGAATAATCGCGTTTTCAACAATCGGCTGTAATGTGAAACGGGGGATTACTATATTCTCGGCAAGTTCAGCCGGACAATCAATTTCCCCCCGTATGCGATCTCTGAAACGGTATTGCTGAATTTTAAGATATTTTTCAGTGATATTAAGTTCCTGCTTCAATATAACGGGAACATTTGCATTTGTCAAATTATACCGAATAATAGTCACCATCGAATCAATCATCATTATCGCTTCTTCATGCATACCCAGTGTAATTGTTCTTGAAATACAGTTTAAGGTATTAAACATAAAATGCGGGTTGGTTTGCGTCTGTAATGCCAAAAAGTTTGCCCGATCCAGCATTTGCTGGTACTCAACGTTTTTTTGTTTTTCAATAAGAAGCTTTTTTTCTGTTTCCGCTTTTTCCCTGATGCTTGCCATCATATTCTTAATGTTCCGTGCCATCACATTAAAAGCGTTTGTTAATACGGCTATTGTGTCTTTTGAATTTTTTTGTTCCAGATGTATGTCGAAACTGCCGGAGGATATTTTTCGGGCTGCAAGCAGTAACTGATTGAGGGGATTGGTTATGTTTACATGAATATAAACTGCGCTGAATGCGAACAGGATGAGTAAAAACAAGATTACGAAAAAATTAAACATAACCTGCGTATTTTGTTTTATTTGCATTCCGGCATATGTTTTTTCACCTTCAGCCAGGGCATATACAAGAAGTTCATCACAGTATTTATTAAGATAAGAATTAATACTCTGTGCTTCATACATATAATTATAATATACGAAATCGGTCTGGTAGAATTTGAGGCACGCGTTACAACAAGTCGTATGGTACGTTTCAAAGGAATCGGATATGCTAAGGAGAATATAACGGGTTTCAACATCGTTAAGATTGGATTTCAATTTCCCAAGGGTTGTTCGAAATTTACCCGAAACATCATTGAAGTCGGATAAATAGGTACGGTTATTGCTTCGTAAATACTCATTCAGTGAGCGGTTGCATGCTGCGGCATATTCTTTTAATTCCGTAATAAGGTAATAGTTCTTTATTGTATCTCTGTAGCTTTTATTTGATGTACTAAGCGAATATGTATTGTAAACTGAAAATACAATAAACAATAAAATCAAAACAATAAAAAGCAGGTTAATCTTTGCAACAAGTGAGTTTTGAAAAAATTTTCTTATACCGGACAACCATTGTCTAATCATTTTTATTCCCTCCTGCTTTTAAGAATATTTTTTTAAGAATTGGTTCAAGGAGGGATTTATTTTGAATAACTATACTTTTATTCTCAAGTTCACTAAGACTGTCTTGCTGCAGTTGCAGCAGCAATTGCTTCTGATATACGAAAGAATCCTTAGCACATTCTTCCAGAAGCTGCTGATCGGCACGGCTTATATCCCTTAATGATACACTGCTTGCGATAATAATATCAGGACAATACAGGTAATCGCTTAATGAAACATAAGGAACAACGGATGCGTAATCACTCAGCGCAAACTCACAGAACGTGGTTTCACCGCCGTCCATATATCCTGCGGTTAGTGACTTGAATATATTATCGGTTGAAATATTTACAGGCTCGCAGCCGAGTGTTTTTACGATGTCCGTGATTTTGCCGGAAGTGCTTGTATTTAGTTTGAGACCGGTGAAATCATCAGCGCCTTTTATAGCCGATTTGTTATTATAAAAACATCTATGATCAGGATAATAGTATACAAGGGGTATGAATTTTTCAAGCTGCATTTTCAACGATATATTGTCTTTATCATCATCAAGAGCGTTCAGGAATTCTTCCGGACGTTCATATGAATACGGCTCTATATACTCCTGCAGATATGTAACGATATTTGAAAGTTCAAGGAAATTAACCCGTGCCATCGCAATACCGCCAAACTGCATTTGTTTTAGCACTTCGCTCTCATTGCCCAGTTTACCGTTATAATAAACCTTAATATTTATTCGTCCGTCTGTTCGTTCGTAAGCAAGTTCGGCGAATTTCTGAGCTGCCAAAGCCGACGGATGATCCGCCGGGTATGTTTCGGCCAACCGAAGAACAAGCTGCTCATTTACAGTATCATAAGCTGGGTTGCTTCTGTAGCGGAAAAGAATAAACCCGCTTAAAACGGCAGTTATAAAAATAACAATAAAAAACCATTTCAAATATTTATTCATGACTGCAGCCTTACTTTATGGTATTTTTCAATACCAAAGTTTTCATGGAAATGTATAATAATTCAATTATATCATTTTTATCATTTTGCGAACAGAATTTTTACAGCTAAATTTCAAATTCGCGATCGTTACTGTTCGGCTCATAACCCGCTCAGAATTTGCCGAAA
>JAAYPY010000057.1 GCA_012519555.1 Tissierellia bacterium
ATGACTGAAGATGCGGAATTTACCGACGATGCATCCATTGTTGAATACTACGGGTATAAGGTAAAAACTATCGAGGGTTTATATAAGAATATTAAAATAACCACACCTCTGGATTTAAGGTTGGCAGAAATTATTGCTAATATTTATTAAAGGAGAAGGTATGAAAGTTGGAATAGGGTACGATGTGCATGCTTTAACGGAAAACAGGAAACTCATAATAGGGGGGGTTATCATCCCTTATGAAAAAGGTCTTCAGGGGCACTCTGATGCTGATGTTTTAATTCATGCGATTATGGACAGCCTTTTGGGGGCCATGGGAAAGGGAGACATAGGAAAATTGTTTCCCGATACGGATAATAGGTATAAGGATGCAGACAGCCGTGTTTTATTAAGAAAAGTATATGAATTAATGCGGGAAAATAAATTTACAGTAGGCAATATTGATGCTGTTATAATTGCTCAAAAACCAAAAATATCTCCCTTTATTGATGAAATGAAAGACAATATCGCCAATGATTTAGAAACTGATATTTCAAATATAAACATTAAAGCAACCACTAGCGAAAGGTTAGGCTTTGAAGGAAGGGGCGAAGGCATAGCAGCCCAGTGTATATCTTTGTTGGAAACAAAGGAAAATTAATGAACTGAAGCTATTTATTGAGTATATATAAATATATATCCCCATGTTATAATAAAGTACAGAAAGTAATAATTATGGGACATATCTTCAGCAGAAAGGAATGTCTCCGTACTTCGTGTTATGGGGGGATATCATGGAAACTTATCAGATTATAGCGATAATTGGTGTTTTGATTTTTATATATTTCATATTCTTCAGAAATAAAAACTCGGCACAAAAAGAAATCAGCAGTTTAAATGAAATTGAATATGTCGGCTCATCAACTATGACCTTTGATGATGTGGCCGGCAACTATGAAGCCAAGCAAAGCCTTCTTGAATTGGTGGACTTTATACAAAATCCAGAAAAGTATAGCAAATTTAATGTAAGAATGCCTAAAGGGATACTGCTGTATGGTGAACCGGGAACAGGCAAGACCTTAATGGCAAAGGCCTTGGCAGGAGAAGCGGGAGTACCTTTCTATGCAGTTTCAGGCTCGGATTTTGTGCAGGTTTATGCAGGACTTGGTGCCGGAAGAATTAGAAACCTCTTTAAAAAAGCAAAGAAATCAGGCAAAAGCGTTATATTCATAGATGAAATAGATGCAATTGGCAAGAAAAGAGCTGCGGGCAATATTAAAGGAAGCGATGAGGGGGATAGAACCTTAAATGCACTTTTAACCGAAATGTCGGGATTTGCGGATGATTCAGGAACGGTTGTTCTTGCAGCTACAAACAGGATCGATACCTTGGATAAAGCCTTGTTAAGACCGGGGAGATTTGACAGACAAATAGAAATAATGCTTCCGGATAAAAATGCAAGGAAAGATATAATAAAGCTTTATTTAAACAGAATAAAGGCAGAAGATGTAAGTATAGATGAATTAGCCGACTTGACAGTTTTTTTCAGTGGTGCAATGATTGAAAATCTCATAAATGAAGCGGCACTTTTAGCCATAAGGCAAGGCTCGGATAGAATAAGCGGGGAACATATTAAAAAAGCATACTTGCAAGTTTTGGCGGGGGTTGAAAAAAAGGATTACGATAATGGAATGCAAAAAACCGTTACATCATATCACGAAGCAGGACATGCCTTTGTATCAAGATATTTGCTTCCGGAAAACAAGATCATACGAGTCTCTGTAATCCCAACAAGCAAGGGAGCTGGAGGATATACACTGAGCACCCCCAAGTCTGAAGAGATAATGACCAAAGGGAAAATAAGAAAACATCTATCTGTGTTAATGGCGGGAAGAGTATCTGAAGAAGTATTTTTTGGCAAAGAAAACATCACTGCCGGAGCACAAAACGATATAGAAAAGGCCACTTCTTTGGCAGTCGATTATGTTTCAAAATATGGGATGAATGATGAAACCTTCATAAACTATCAGCTGCTTTCAGATAAGCTAAGAATACCATTAACTTCAGTTGAAAACTCCGTAAAAAACCTGACTTCTGAAATATATGAAAAAGTGTTTAAAATAGTTGAAGACAACAAAGAAAAAGTTGAAAAAATCGCAAAGTTATTAATGGAAAAAGAAGTTATTTACCAAGATGAATTGGAAAATTTACTATAAAAATATAGTTGAATATCATCTAAATCACAGGTTAAAATATTGTTATGCTCAGTTGCATTTATAAAAACAAGTTGTTTTAATTGTATAAACTTGATATAATATAATTAAATAATCAGCCTGCGGTGTTCGGAAATCTATTAATTCAACCGACATATTGTAAAAGGGAATTCAAGTTCGACTGCCTATGACAAGCCCGCTTTGACGGGACGCCAGAATCAGCCGACAGAACTCCCACCTGCCTAGGTGCGGGTGTGAATTATGGATTTGCGGCATTGCGGGTATTTTAATGATATAAACTATATTATATAGGGTTTTATTTTATTAATAATATTGGGGACAATCCTCTTACTCCGAAGACTATCTTTATAGTCCGCTATAGTTTTAGCGGATTTTTATTATGTGAGTTTATAAAAAGTCAGGAAAACGGGAAAATAATGTTTGCCTTTGGGGTAAAAAACATATATAATGATATTAAGGAATACATTGCCAATGTTAATAAAAGGAGGAAGACATGATAACAATCAAAGATGTTGCCAGGCTTGCAGAAGTATCGATTTCAACCGTATCAAGAGTAATTAACGACTCAAAGCCTGTCAGCCCCGAAGTCAGAAAAAGGGTTTTAAAGGTTATTGAAGAAACAGGATATAAACCAAATGATGTTGCAAGAAGTCTTGTAACAAGAAGGTCTTATTTAATAGGAGTAATTGTAAACAATTTAGCACAAAGTTATGTTGCTGATATAGTAAGAGGAATAGAAGAAATAGGGAAAATGTACGGATATGATATTCTTCTTTGCAGCAGCTACGGAAGTAAGGAAACTCAGGAAAAGTATTTGCAGCTCTTGGACAGGAAGCAGGCGGAAGGATTATTTTTAGTAGGAGCTAAATTTGATGATGAAATAATCAAATTAGCAAAAAGCTTCAATAAACCCTGTGTATTTTTTACAAGAGATGTTCGTGAAAAAATGAATTACATTACTATTGACTGCAAATCTGCAATATATGAAATTACAAAATATTTATTTAAAGAAGGTCATAGGAAAATTGCATATTTTTCTGACTTTGAAGACAGAACTTCAGTAGAAAGTGAAAAGATTGAAGGATACTTAAAAGCAATTGAAGATAATGAAATGGATTATTCGAAAATCTATGTTGTCGGAGGAAACAAGCATAATAAAGCATATGAATTAGGAAAATCCGTTATTGATGAAGCAAAAGATTTCACTGCTTGCGTATGCAGCTCTGATGAAATAGCAATTGGAATATTGGACAGTTTTTTGGATAATGGAATCAAGGTTCCTGATGATGTGTCTGTCGTGGGATTTGGAAATATCAGGGAAGGTAAATTTGTGAGACCTGAGCTTACTACCATAGGCGAGCCATATTATGATGTTGGAGCAGTAGGCATGAGAATGCTTATAAAAATGATAAAAGGCGATAAAATTCAACAAGGACGCATGGAGTTGCCATTTACCATAGAAAAGAGAAAAAGCGTGAAAAACTTGAATTAATCATGCAAAGTTTGTTGAAATTAAACTGATAATTTTATTTTTAACCCGACAATTATTGATAAAATTAACAAAGCAATCCCCCTATAATAAGGAGACTTCTTATTGCAGGGGGATTAGCTATGAAAAAAAGATTTATTTTTACCATGGTATTATTGTTTCTTTTTTCTTATACTTCAATCAACGGCTATGAATACCATAAAGAAATAGACACCATAGAGTATTTGTTAAAGGAACGATTAGAGATTATGAATGAATTTCTCTACGGTTATAAGGATATGCACAAGCTTAAAGAGAAGTTAAGCAAGATTGAATCCGATAACTTGCTGCAAAATGATTTGGACATTTTATATAAGGTGATAGACTGTCCCACCGATTATGAATTAGCAATGAATGTTAAAGTTAATAAGATTTATCTTATAGAGCTTACTGATGACGAATATTTGATTAATGCTGACTTAAATTGGCTCATGAGAGGTTATGATGGTGAATTTAACATAATCAGGAATTATGACATTAATTGTATAAAGGTTAATGGTCAATTGTATTTAACAAAATTAACAATACTGAACGATTGGGAATAATATACACATAATGCATATTTTATAAATATAAATAAAATTTTAAGCATAGTAACAAAACCTTCCCTTTTAGGGGGTTTTTTGCTGTCAAGTGAGATTATTTTAACAAAAAAATAAATAAAAATGAGCTTTTGTTGACTTTTTCATGCATAGATTATATAATTATTATTATATGATTCTTATATTAAAGTATGGAGGTTGGCAAATTGCAGAACGAATTTGTACTATCAAAAAAAAGTGAATTTGCTGAATTAAAAGAGTACATTGATTCGGTAAAAAATTCACAAGGTGTGACCATGCAGATATTGCAGAAGGCTCAAGGAATATTTGGATACTTGCCTCTTGAAGTTCAACAATTTATATCCGATGAAACAAATATACCATTGGCCGACATTTATGGAGTAGTAACCTTTTACACTCAGTTTTCAACAGAAGAAAAGGGTAAGCATAAGATAGGAGTATGTCTTGGAACTGCATGCTATGTAAGAGGTTCACAGGAAATCTTGGACAAGCTCTCCGATGAATTAAAAGTGAGCGTGGGAAAAACCACGGAGGATAAGCTCTTTACCTTAGAAGCTACTCGTTGCTTGGGCTGCTGCGGACTTGCTCCTGTTATGGTCATTGACGAAGATGTATATGGCAAATTAGAAGCAAAAAAAATACCTGATATTTTAAAAAAATACCAATAGGAGGTTCAGCATGAAGTCATTGGAAGAATTGAGGAAAATTAGAGAAGAAGCAATTAAAAATGTTGAAATGCGAAACCCCGATAAGGATGTTCGAGTGGTTGTGGGCATGGCAACATGTGGGATATCTGCAGGAGCAAGGCCTGTTCTTTCCGCTTTCGTAGAAGAAGTAGCAAAAAGAAACTTAAACAATGTACAAGTTGTTCAAACAGGCTGTATAGGCATGTGCACCTATGAGCCTATTGTTGAAGTATATACCCCTAATAAGGATAAGGTAACATATATTCATGTTGACTCCGAAAAAGCAAAAAGAATAGTAGCAGAGCACTTAGTAAATGGAAACGTTGTAACAGAATATACAATCGGATCAGAAATTTAGATTATGAAATGGAGGTAAAACCATGAAGATTTTCAGATCTCATGTTTTAATATGCGGGGGGACCGGATGTACTTCTAATAAATCTATGGAAGTTAAAGGTAGATTTGAACAGAAATTAAAAGAAGTAAAATTAGACAAAGAAGTTCAGATTGTTGTTACAGGATGCTTTGGACTTTGCGAAGAAGGCCCCATAGTAATAGTATATCCGGAAGGTTCATTCTACTCAAGAATGAATGTTGACAAGGTTGACGAAATAGTTGAAGAACACCTGTTAAAAGGAAGGATAGTAGAAAAATACTTATTTAAAGAAAAAGCAAAAGTTGAACATGCAGAAGAGCATAAATCCTTGATGGAAGTACAGTTTTACAGCAAGCAGAAAAGAGTGGCACTCAGGAACTGCGGTTTAATAAACCCTGAGGACATCAATGAATATATAGCAAGAGACGGTTACATGGCATTGGGGAAAGTACTGACCGAAATGACCCCCGAAGGCGTAATAAAATTAATGAAAGAATCCAACCTCAGAGGCAGAGGGGGAGCAGGCTTTCCGGTAGGATTAAAATGGAGTTTTGCAGCACCTAATAAAGCAGATCAAAAATATATAATATGCAATGCTGACGAAGGAGACCCGGGTGCATTTATGGACAGAAGTGTTCTTGAAGGAGACCCTCATGCAGTATTGGAAGCAATGGCAATAGCAGGTTATGCAATTGGAGCCACAAAAGGATTTATATATGTAAGAGCTGAATACCCTATAGCAGTTCGAAGATTGCATATAGCAATTGACCAAGCAAGAGAGCTCGGGCTTTTAGGTAAAAATATATTCAATTCAGGTTTCGATTTTGATATAGAAACAAGACTTGGTGCAGGTGCCTTTGTATGCGGAGAAGAAACAGCACTGATGCAATCAATTCAAGGAAACAGAGGTATGGCGAAAATTAAGCCTCCATTCCCGGCTAACCAAGGATTATGGAAAAAACCGACAGTAATAAACAATGTTGAAACCTTGGCTAACATACCGCAGATAATATTAAAAGGACCTGAATGGTTCAAGAGCTTTGGCTCGGAAAAGTCACCGGGAACAAAGATATTTGCCTTGGGCGGAAAAATTATTAACACAGGGCTCGTTGAAGTACCAATGGGAATAACATTAAGAGAAGTAATATATGACATCGGCGGAGGCTGCCCTGACGGGAAAAAATTTAAGGCAGTTCAAACAGGAGGACCTTCAGGAGGCTGCTTGACGGCCAACCACCTTGATACACCCATAGATTACGAAAACCTTGCTGCTGTAGGCTCAATGATGGGCTCAGGCGGAATGATTGTTATGGATGAAGATAACTGTATGGTTGACATTGCAAGATTCTTCTTAGACTTCATAGTTGATGAATCCTGCGGTAAATGTACACCTTGCAGGGTGGGAACGAAAAGAATGTACAACATACTTGAAAGAATTACTCAAGGTAAGGGAACATTGGAAGATTTGGATGAGCTTGAAAGCTTGGCTAACAGCATAAAGAATTCTTCACTGTGCGGACTTGGACAAACAGCCCCAAATCCTGTATTAGCAACACTCAGATATTTTAGAGATGAATATATTGCACACGTAGTGGATAAGAAATGTCCTGCAAAGCATTGTAAAGCTTTAATAACTTACGAAATTGACAAGGATAAATGTGCAGGTTGTACCCTTTGTGCAAGAAAGTGTCCTGTGAGCTGTATTTCAGGAACTGTAAAAAATCCTCATGAGATAGATCAAGAAAAATGTATCAAATGCGGAAATTGCTACAGCGTATGCAGATTTGGCGCTGTACAAAAAAATTAAGAAGGAGGATTAGCCGTGGCCTTAGTAAAACTTAATATAAATGGAAAAGAAATTACAGCTGAAGCTGGAAAAACAGTACTAGACGCAGCTTTAGAAAATGGCATAGAAATCCCGCACTTGTGTTTTGACGAAAGATTAGAAGTATATGCAGGATGCGGACTATGTATTGTTGATATAGAAGGACAGCCTAAAATTGCAAGAGCATGTTCAACTCCTGTAGCAAACGGATTAGTCGTAAGATCAGATACGCCAAGGGTAATAGAAGCGAGAAACAATGCGCTTAATTTATTGGTTTCACAGCATATAGGAGATTGTAAAGCACCTTGTACGTTAAACTGTCCGGCAAATACGGATGTGCAGGGTTATGTTGGTTTAGTTGCCAATAAACAATATATCGAATCATTGAAACTGATAAAAGAAAAATTGCCTCTGCCTGCATGTATAGGAAGAGTTTGTCCTCATCCTTGCGAAGATGCATGCCGCAGACAGCATGTGGAGGAATCCGTATCAATAGCATGCATAAAGACATTTGCAGCCGATTATGACTTGAATACAGGGAATCCCTATATTCCCGAATTAAAACCTGCAACAGGCAAGAAGGTTGCTGTTGTAGGAGCAGGTCCTGCCGGACTGTCTGCCGCATATTACCTCTTGGTAGACGGACATGCAGTAGATATATTCGAAGCAATGCCAAAACCCGGCGGAATGCTTAGATATGGTATTCCCGAATACAGACTTCCGAAAAATGTAGTTGATGCAGAAGTTGCAATTATTGAAGAAATGGGAGCAAACTTCAATTACGGCGTAAAAGTGGGCGAAGATATTTCTTTGGAATATTTGCAGAACAAATATGACGCAGTCTTTCTGGGAATAGGAGCATGGAAAAGCTCACCCATGAGATGCGAAGGAGAAAATACTCCGGGAGTACTTGGCGGGATTGATTTCCTAATAAAAGTAGCAGAAAACAAACCTGTTAAAATAGGCGAAAAAGTAATAGTGGTAGGCGGCGGAAACACTGCCATGGACGTTGCAAGAACAAGCATACGTTTAGGAGCTAAAGAAGTAAGAGTTGTTTACAGAAGAAGTGAAGAGCAAATGCCTGCCGAAGAAATAGAAATTAAGGAGGCAAAAGAAGAAGGAGTAATATTCTCATTCTTGTCAGCGCCTTCATTGGTTTTAAGCGACGGTGAGAAAGTAACCGGACTTAAATGCGAAAAGATGGTTCTTGGTGAAAAGGATGCATCAGGAAGACAAAGACCTGTTCCAACAGGCGAATTTGTAGAGTTTGAAGCTGATACGATAATTGCGGCTATAGGCCAGGAAGTTGACTGCGGCAACATTAATGTAGGTCAGGGAAGAAAGAAAAACATAGCAATAAACGAAGGCACTTTTGAAACAAATATTAAGGGAGTATTTGCAGGAGGAGATGCTGCTACCGGACCTAAGATAGCAATAGACGCAGTTGCACAAGGGGGACGTGCTGCAGCAGTTATATCAAGCTATCTTGCAGGAGAAGTGATTCCTTATAAAAATCAGCCCTTAGTTTATACTGAAGTAACGAAAGAAGATTATAAAGACGAAGAAATAATCCCAAGGGTTCCTCACAGAACTGTTGAGCCGGAAATAAGAAAGCATAACTTCCAACCCATACTTCCCACAATGACAGAGGAAGAAGCGGTAAGAGAAGGACAGAGATGTCTCGAATGCGGTTGTAAGGATTACTTTGAATGTCAGTTGGTTGACTATATTAAGAAGTATGAAGTCGATACTGAAAAATATCATGCTACAAATGAGAAGAAATTCAAGGAAACCGACCATCCCTTTATTTCGCAGAATGTTGACAAATGTATACTTTGCGGACTTTGTGTACGTGCCTGCGACGAAGTGGTAGGAGCATCAGCATTAGGCTTTGTTGAAAGAGGAAATGAAACATTTGTAGCTCCTGCATTCCAGCAGGAATTAAAGGTTACAAGCTGTATTTCATGCGGTCAGTGTATTGATGTATGCCCGGTTGGAGCCTGGCTTGACAGAAGAGCAAATATGAAGGAAATTCCTCTAGACTTAGCACAAACCAAATCTGTGTGCAGCTACTGCTCAGTAGGATGCGAAGTTGTATATGAGCACAAGGATAATATGGTATATCTTGCTTCCAGTAAGGAAAATGAAATACCTGCCTGCGGTAAGGGTAAATTCGGTATAGAGCACATTAACAATGAAGACAGACTCCTTCAGCCAAAAGTTAAGATTAAAGGAAACTATGAACCTATAGCATTGGATACCGCCATATTTGAAACGGCTAAACGCTTAAGAAGCATTCAAAATATGTACGGCGATGACCAAATAGCATTTGTGGTATCACCTAAGTTAACAAACGAAGAATTTAAATATATTAAGGCTGTGGCAGATGAATTAAATACTAAGTATAAGGGTTCATTTACACTTGATTCAGAATCCGGTATTGAATATGTATTAGGCAAGAATGAATCTACTATTACAGCTGACGAATTGGACAATGCTGATTTGATTATTTCAGCAGGACAGCTGTACGAACATCATCCTGCGGCAGGAATGAAGCTTAGAAGATTATCAAATACCAAGAAAATAATTTCTGCATCAACAATTAAAACAAAACTAAATAATTTTGCAGTAAAAGCAGACATAACAGAATATGAAGTGTTCTTTACACGAGTACTGAAGGCATTGGTTGATAACGGAGTTATTAAGAAAGAAGCAATCAGCAGCTATGAAAACGGAGAAGAGTTGATTAAAGCATTGGATAAAATAGAAGTTCTTCCTGAAGCTTTAAAGATTGCAGAAGCTTTCAAGAAAGCTAAGAAACCAATCATCCTTGCAGATGAAAACACAGTTCCCAAAGCAGCACTTAAGGTATTGGCTGACATAACCGTTTTAGCAGGAAATGACAAACGTCCGCACAGAGGTTTGATAGTTCTGAAAGCTAAAGCAAACAGCCAGGGAGCTTGGAATATTGGCTTCAGAACACCCGGAGAAGAAATCAAAAAAGCATTGTTAAACAATGAGCTTAAAGGCTTAGTGGTTATAGGCGAAGATGTTTTAGGAAATGTTCCTGAGCTTAAGAAAGCAGTAGACAAGCTTAAATTCTTTGCAGCCTTTGACATAATGGAAAATGAAACTACCGCCAAAGCTGAATATGTACTTCCTCTATGCAGCATAGCTGAAAGCAGCGGTACTCTAGTAAGTGCAGACGGCACAGTAAGAAATGCAGTTCAAGCTATAAAACCGTTGACAGGCATGTCGAACCTTGAAATGTTTAAAGAATTAGCTGAGCTGCTGAATGCAGTATACAAAGAAGATGCAGAAGACGAAGCAAAAGTTAAACTTTACGTACCTGCATTAAACAGCAAGGAAAGAGAATACCAAGTATTTGACACAGTAGAAAAAGCATTCTTGGCAAGACTAAAAGAAAACTGCATTAAAGCAGTATAGACCCATTCTGTGGACAATTTTTAAAGAGATTCTGAAAATTCAGAATCTCTTTTTTTTGACGTTTCTTGCTGGACAATTTTAGTTGATCCATGACCCATGGGGGACGGTTTTCTCTGCCCAAATGTCACTTAAGAAAAGATTAATATTTAGCTGTTAAAAAAATGTTTATATAAATTAACGTTGCAATTCCATCATTATTTTAACGAGCTACTCCTCCGACTCAAAGAATTTATTTCAATGCATGTGTTATATATCCTTGGTTACAAAGTCTTTCCATTGATTCCATATTAAATATTGATTACAATTTTAGCAGCCGAATCTCTTAAGGAGTACCGGGGGTATATGGGGGTGAAGGCGTAAGGAGGATAAAAATGAATAAAAAAATCTTAAAGTCAATTCTATTAACCACAAGTTTAACTATTGGACTAGCCATGTCTGTATCATCAGATGCATATGCAGCAACTCACATTGCAGTGAAAGGTGATTCTTTGTACAAAATAAGCAAGGCCTATAACACAACCGTGTCAAATTTAATGGTTGCCAATAACTTAAAAAATTATGATTTAAATATTGGTCAAATAATTAATATTCCAAATGTAAAATACATAGTACAGTCAGGTGATACATTATTTAGAATATCGCAGAAATATAATATTTCCTTGTTTAGTCTAAGACAAGCTAACAATATTTGGACAAATTACATATATGTTGGACAGGTTTTGGAAATTCCATTACCAGCAGCAGAAGTTAAGCAAGAGCCTGCTCCTCTAGCTAAGGAGCCTGAAATTGTAGAAGAACCTAAAGTTGAAGTACAGCCTTTTCTAGAGGAGCCTGTTGCTGAGCAGCCAAAAGAAGAAACTCAAAATTATACTGCCGAAGAACTAGACTTGCTTGCAAGGCTAATAATGGCTGAAACAGAAAGCCAGCCTTATGAAGCGAAAGTGGCAGTTGGCTCAGTTGTTATGAACAGAGTAAAAAGTGGTTTATTTGCACCTACAATCAGCGGTGTAATAAATCAAAACATCAATGGATACTATCAATTCACCCCTGTTGAAAATGGTTGGATTAAAAGAGCTGCCAATGAAGAATCAATTAAAGCCGCAAAAGAAGCATTGAGCGGAGTTGATACCACAGACGGTGCATTGTTCTACTATGACGATTCAACAACAAATCAATGGATTTTATCAAAACCGGTAGCTGTTCAATATGGCAGAATGATATTTGCATATTAATTTAGACTTTAAAACATTTTCTAACAAAAACCCTTTGTATTCGAATTAGTACAAGGGGTTATTTTTATTTATAAATGTTGACATAAATAATTTATTAATATATGGTTATAACAACAATAATTACAACAGGGCAGAGCATAATCCTTTTGTTACAAGAAGAGAACCGTCCCCTTTGGACTGGGAGGAGAAATGGAACAATATTTTACTGAAAATCCGACAACAGAAAAGGAAATATTCAAATTTGACTGGAATGTGGGAAAAGAAGTTTTTCATTTTTATTCCAGCAACAGTGTTTTTTCTAAAAAAGGAGTGGATTTTGGCTCCATGCTATTAATGGAAACAATTTTAAAGGAAAATGAAGATTTTGCAGGCAGTATTTTAGATTTGGGTTGCGGATACGGGCCTTTGGGTATCATTGCCGCTAAAACACTAAAAAATTCCTTTATTACCATGTGCGATATTAATCAAAGAGCCTTGGAATTATCAAGGATAAATGCAAAAGAAAACGAGGTAGATGACAGAATTAAAATTATTGCTTCATCTGCATTTGAAAACATTAAGGATAAGTATGATATTATTATGACTAACCCGCCAATCAGGGCAGGTAAGGATGTTGTGTTTTCATTTTATGAAGGTGCCTATCAACATTTAAACAATGGCGGTAAATTGTATGTGGTGATTCAAAAGAAACAAGGAGCACCAAGCACCAAAGCAAAACTTGAAAGCTTGTTTGGAAACTGTGAAACAGCAAATAAAAAATCAGGGTATTTTATCTTTAAGGCCATAAAATAATAACGAATAGAAATTGCTTTCATAAAATTTGTCCAGGGAGAACCGTCCCCTCTGGTCATTTCTTTTGTTTAGCTGCAAAATAGTTTACTTCAGCACCCATAAGAAAAATGATTGACAAAATATATATCCATATAATGAATACAAATATTCCGGATAAATTTCCATAAATAGAATTAATATAGACAACTTTAGCACTTACATAGCAGGAATATAGGTAAGAACCGACTAATGAACCCGCCGCTGCAAAAATTGCACCGGGATATGCATATGATAATTTAACCTTTTCATATGGCAGAAATTTATAAGCTGCTAATAAAATAATAAATATTGCAAAAAATGCAAAGGAAAATCGCAATATATCAATTAATATAAAATTATAGTCCGGAAAAATGGATATTTTTTTAACAAAGAGTAATAGAGACCTTCCTGCAACAATAACGGCAAAAACAACTTGCATTGATATCATCAAAATCAATGTAAACAAAATTCCCCTTATTCTTAAGAATAAAAAATTCTTTTTTGTATTAAAACCATATGCAATATTAATTCCATTTATCATTGCAGCACTTCCGGAAGCAGCAGACCACAATATGATAAGCATGCTTGTTGTCAAATAAGGCTTGCTGCAGCTTGAAACAGAATATTTCAGTGTATTATAAATTATGCGGTGTACTTCCTGAGGGAGTATGTCGTATAATGAATTGAGAATATTGTAGATATATTCGCTGTAGCCGCACAATAAGGATATTACCATAATAAGAAAGGGAAAAATACTTAAAATAAAATAATATGACAATTGAGCGCTCAATGCAAAAATGTTGTCTCCCATTGTTTTATTAAGTAGTTTTGTTGTAAAAATCAAACTTTTTTTAATCATCACTTCACCCTGCATTATTATTTACAAATAACATGTATTTATTATGTTAAAAATTTATCAAAAACTTCTTAAAATCACTTGATTTATTTTAAACTATAATGATATAATATGAAGAGGCAAAAAAAAATTATTTGGAGGATAAAATGGAGATTAAAAAGATTTGTGTAGTTGGAACAGGCACAATGGCAAAGGGAATCGTACAAACATTTGCTCAAGCTGGATATCCGGTTATTGTTAAAGGCAGACCGGGAAATACATTTGACTCTTTAGAAGCAACAATAAGCAAGGGGCTTGCAAAATTAGTTGCCAAGGGCAGAATGGAACAAGCTAAAATGGATGAAACAATGGGGAATATTACAAAAACCACTAGATATGAAGAATGTGCAGATGCTGATTTATTTATTGAAGCGGTTGCTGAGGACATGGGAACAAAACATGAAATATTTACGGATATAGAAGCTATAGCAAAGGAAGGAGCAATATTATCAACAAATACATCATCCTTATCAATAACTGAAATTGCTGCAAAATCTAAAAACCCCGGCAGAATAATAGGATTACATTTCTTTAATCCTGTTCCTGTTATGAAGTTGGTTGAAATAATTAAAGGTAAACTTACTGATGAAGAAGTACATACTGCAGTATTTGAATTATCACAAAAAATCGGGAAAACTCCGGTTAGTGTTGAAGAAGCACCCGGTTTTGTAGTAAATAGAGTGTTGATTCCTATGATTAATGAAGGTATAGGCATATTGGCAGATGGAGTTGCTACTGCAGAAGAAATAGACACAGCAATGAAATTAGGTGCAAACCATCCTATGGGACCATTAGAACTTGGGGATTTGGTAGGACTTGATGTTTGTCTTGCAATTATGGAGGTTCTCTACAATGAATTCGGAGATCCTAAATACAGACCGCATCCCTTGCTTCGCAAAATGGTAAGAGCAAACCTGCTTGGAAGAAAAACAGGTAAAGGATTCTACGATTACAAGATGCCCTAACTTCGGAATCTCATGTCTTAAAGATGAGGTCCTTAACTAAGTTCAGGATGACATAAAATAAGAGGGATGGCACTGCCGTCCTTTTTGTGTATGACACAGGTCAATTTGGTCCCCAATAATAAAGATATTGGAATAAATAGCTTGAATTATACCCATTCATTAATTATAATTAGGTATTAATAGATTAACGTTTTACGCTTACTGTCATATGTAAAA
>JAAYPY010000058.1 GCA_012519555.1 Tissierellia bacterium
AACTTTATACATATATATTTTTTCTTGCGCTTAATGCAATATTGCTAATGATTTATTTATTTAACAACTACTCAATAAGTGATTATACTTTGCTCATTGTATTTTCAGTGTTATCAGCTATAGCTGAAACATTTTTGATATTATTGCCAAAAATCGGAGGAGTATCTGTTAGTTTTGCTCTCACCTTTTCTGCCATACTATTGACTAATCCTTTAACAGCATCAATAATTTCAGCTATAGGAATGATATTAAGATGTCCCTATATTGACGGAAAAGGCAGAGTACATATATTTAATAATCCCATCCACAAAACAGTTTTCAACGTAAGCCAGTATATTATTAACGCCAGCATATCCGGATTAGTATATGTGTATGTAGATAAAACACTTGATTTCGGATTTCAATTTTTTAACCCCATAGCCAGTGCGATATGCTTAATTGTATACTTATTTTTAAATTCACTTTTCATAGCATCATTAATGTCCATTCTTTTAAAAGAAAGATTAACTTATATCTGGAAAAACTATCTTTTAGGGTTTGTTAATATTGCTCTTGTAGGTTTGCTGGGCATTATAGTTGCTTTTTCCTACGATAGTTTCGGAACTACAGGAATTCTGTTATTCTTCATTCCTCTTATGTTTGCAAGATATACATTTAAGCTTTATTTGGACATGCGTAAGAATTATTTTGAAACACTGAATGTTCTAGTACGTGCCATAGAAGCAAACGACCCATACACAAGCGGACACTCCATGCGTGTCAGTGCATATGCTGAAGCAATAGCTAAACAAGTGGGACTGCCTCAGAGCAAGATTGATTTGATAAAAAGTGCAGCTTTGCTTCATGACATAGGTAAAATAGGTATTGATAAAAATATTCTTAATAAAACAGAAGGATTGGAAAAAGAAGAGTTGGAAAGAATAAAATCCCATCCGGAAATAGGGGCAACAATAATTGCAGATTTAAGTTATTTATCAAATATTTCAGACATAATAAGGCATCACCATGAAAGAAATGACGGCAAAGGTTATCCCGATGGATTATCTTATGACAAAATACCCTTGGAAACATCCATACTGACAATTGCAGATTCCTTTGATGCCATGACAACAAACAGACCTTACAGGGCCTCCTTAAGCCTTGAATCTGCACTTAAAGAAGTCAAAAACAATGAAGGTACTCAATTTAACCCTGATATAGTGGATGATGCCATAATTGCACTGAGAAAAACTTTTTTTAAATTATCTGAAGAGAAGGTATAGCATGTTTTTTGAAATTATATTTTTTTCCTTACTATCAATTATAACGGCAATAATAGTTCTCTTGTTCAAAAAAAGAAGCTTTGATTTGAACAGATATAATATAAATATCAGAGGTTATAAATTATTAATTTTGGCAGCAGTAATAAAAATTACTGCTGAATTTTTGTTTAAGAAATACACAGACATAACTCTGCTTAGAATATTATCTCTTAACTGGGTCATTTATTTCGGACTTATATATGTTTCATTATTAAATATTAAAAACCCATTCATGATGCTGATTTTTTTAGGTACTTTGTTTAATTTTGCCGCAATAGCGGCAAATGGTTTTAAAATGCCTGTATATGTATCTGAACAGCTCTTTGATGTTGAAGCAAAAAAAATGTTCCTTCTTTCAGGGAAAGATTTAGTCCATACTCTTCTTACAGAAGAAACTAAATTAAAATTTCTCTGTGATATAATTACTCTGCATCCGCCCTATCCATTTCCAAAAGCAATCAGCCTAGGAGATGTATTTTTACTGGCCGGTGTTTTTGCCTTTTGGCAGGACTTGTTTTATAAGAGTTCAAAGGACTTAAAACATTAACTTACATACAATTAAAGAAGCTAAAATTGTTGCTGCATGCGATAAGAGTCCCACCTTTATTGTATATCTGTAATTTGAGATTCCTACTGAGCCGAAATAAACTGCTGTTGTATAGAATATTGTTTCAGATGAGCCCATTATAACCGATGCACATCGTCCAATATAGGAATCCGCTCCATAATTATCTAAAACTGTTTGAAATACCCCAAGCGAACCCCCTCCTGACAGGGGTTTTACCAGAGCTAATGATAATAATTCTGTCGGAAATCCTATTAATGAAGTTACGGGTGTTAATGTTCTCACGATAAAAGCTTCTGCTCCTGATTGTATGAATAAATTGATTGCAAATATAATTGCTAAAATGTAGGGAAATATTTTTAAAGCTGACTTGCCGCCGTCTATTGCTCCCTCGACAAATGCGGAATACACATCAACACCCTTGTATATCCCATAAAATAATATAAACCCTATTAATATGGGCAATATCATATCTGATAAGTTCATAGCTCTTTCCTTTCAAAATACTTGCCTAATAATATTGCAACCATAGTTGAAAATGCAGTTACTATCAAAGTAGGCAGCATAATTTCCGAAGGAGCCAAGGAACCTGAATCAGCTCTCAATTTAATAATATTCAAGGGTATAAGCTGAATTGAAGAGACGTTAATTATTAAAAACATACACATGGCATTTGTAGCTTTTTTTTTGTTTAAATTACTCCTCTGCATTTCCTGCATTGCTTTAATGCCAAAGGCAGTGGCAGAATTACCTATTCCCAATAAGTTGGCAGCCAATGTCATCAAAATCGCATTTACTGCTTTAACATCATATTGTACATCTTTGAACAGATATCTTATAAAGGGTCTTAAAAGTGATGATAACTTGTTTAATATATTTGTTTTTTCCACTATTCGCATTAAGCCGGTCCAAAATGCCATAATGGGAATTAAATTTAATATCAGTTCCACCGATTTTTCTATTTCAAAAAAAAGAACATTTGTAACTGTTTCAGGACTTTTGTTTATAAAAGAAAATAAAAGCCCAAAAGAAATTAATCCAAACCACAATGTATTCATAGAATTTTCTCCACAATAAAGACAGATATATTAATTAATATGTCTGTCTTTATTTTTAATTCATATTATTTGTGTTGTAAGGATTCTTCTCTTTTTATTCTTTCAACCTGAATTTCAATTACCCGTTTTGCTTCTGCTTTTGTGACGGTAATATCTAAGTCTCTGTAGACAATCCTTCCGCCCTCTTCGGGTATTCCTTCAAACAACATGGTTATAAATCCATTGACTGTAGTAATATCAAGTTCCTCGTCAACCTCTAACCCAAACAAGTCAAACATGTCATCTATATCCGCATTGCAGGAAATCAGATATTTGTCTTCTCCGATTTTCTTGAACCATTCAATTACTTCATCATGTTCGTCCCAAATTTCACCTACCAACTCTTCAATAATATCCTCCATTGTAATCAGACCTTCAGTTCCGCCGTATTCATCTATCACAATGGCCATATGTGCTTTTGAAAGCTGTAATTCTTTTAAAAGCTCGGATATTTTTTTATTTGGTGTAATAAAAATGGTTTTTGAAATAAGTTTTTTGATATCTTTTTCTTTCCTGTTTAAAGCCTGATAATAATCTTTCTCATGGAGTACTCCGATTATATTATCCATATCTCCCGAAAAAACCGGAAGCCTTGAATAACCGCTTAATATGAATTTCTCCTTGATTGACTCTAAACTCTCATTTTCTTCAATACCCACAATGTCAATTCTTGGGGTATAAATATCCTCTGCCACAGTTTCATTAAACTCGATTGCAGAACGAATTAAATCACTTTCACTCTTGTCTAATACTCCTTCATTTTCCACTTCGTCCAACATGGTTCGTAATTCATCTTCATAAACTGAAGGATGTTCTTCGGCTTTAAAAAAACTGTAAATCATCTTCTTCAGACTTGTAAGAAGCAAATTGATCGGAGAACAAATATGCATAAATAAGCTCATCGAAGGAGCACAAATAATTGCAGCTTTCTCCGGAGCTATGTTTGCCAATCCTTTTGGAATCAATTCACCTGTTATCATTACTGCTAAAATCGCTATAACAGTTGAAATTAGTATTCCTTTGTTAATAAACATCTTAGAAAAAATAAAAATAACCAAGGATGCAACTGTAACATTAACGATACTTCTAAAAATTATTATAGTTGACATTAGGTTGTCATAATCATCTTCCAGCTTCAAAACCAATGCCGCTTTCTTATTATTAGATGCCAAGTTTCTCATCCTTGACTTGTTAAATTTTCGAAAAGCAGTTTCTGCAGCTGAAAAATATGCAGATATCAATAAAGCAAATATTAATATCGCGACCTGACTTATACCGTCATCATCCATTTTTGTTGTACACTCCCAATTTATTTTATTACATATAGTATAATAGATGAAAACAAAAGTGTCAATTCTTTAAATTTACCTTCTTTCAATATATGTAAACCTTATAATCCAGGAAAATTAAGGCAAAGGATAAAAGCATAAAAAAATATATTATTGAAACAATAAAACTACTTTCACAAATATTGTAACATAATAATTTGCTTTAAAATCAATATATACTTTTTGTGATGCAAACTCAGCAGTTTCGCATTAAAACATCTTTAAAGAAATTTTAAGGAATGCTTAATTGATTTCTATAATGGAAGTGTTTATAGTCACAGTAGCAAGTAATGGAGGTATAAATTGTTATCGTTTATAAGTATATTTAATTTAATAATATTTATTATATTTACAAGCTTTTATTCTTATCAAATATTCTATGTGTTTGTGGCATTATTTAAGAAAAGCAAAAACTCAGATGCTTCGAAAAATCATAAATATGCAGTGGTTATAGCTGCAAGAAACGAAAGCGCTGTTATTGCTCAGTTAATAAAAAGCATAAAAAAGCAAAATTATCCATGCGAACTTTTGGATATATACGTTGTAGCAGATAATTGCACTGATAATACAGCAGAAGTAGCAAAAAATGCAGGTGCAAATGTGATTGAAAGATTCAACAAACATTTGATTGGAAAGGGTTACGCTCTTGATTATGCCTTTAAAAATATAATAAGCACAAATAAAGGCTATGAAGGATACTTTGTATTTGATGCAGATAACTTGTTGGATGAAAACTATGTTGGTGAAATGAATAAGGTGTTTGACAAGGGTTATAAAGTTATTACCAGCTACAGAAATTCCAAAAATTATGATACAAATTGGTTATCAGCCGGATATTCTCTTTGGTTTTTAAGAGAAGCAAAGTATCTTAATAATTCAAGGATGATTTTAAATACCGGTTGTGCAATATCAGGCACGGGTTTTATGGTAAGCGACGAAATAATCCGCAAAAACAAGGGATGGAAACATCACTTGCTTACAGAGGACATTGAATTTACAATAGATAATGCATTACAAGGAGAAAAAATCGGCTACTGCGGAACAGCTATTCTTTATGATGAACAACCTTATCTTTTTAAACAATCATGGAATCAAAGGCTCAGATGGGCTAAAGGGTTTTATCAGGTATTTGCTAAATATGGCATGGAGTTGATAAAAGCCATATTTACAAAAAGAAGCTTTTGCTGTTATGACATGTTTGTAACCATAATGCCTGCATTATTCCTGACCTTAACAAGTTTAGCAGTAAACATGACTGTTTTATCAGTAGGCCTGCTCAATATTGATATTTATCCTAAGCTTATTGGAGAAACAATAGGTGCAATACTTATGTCAGTGTTAAATTCCTACATAGTATTATTTGTATTGGGGTTGATTACCACTGTTACTGAATGGAAGAAGATAAATGCATCTTGGGTAAAAAAAATAAAATACATGTTTTCATTCCCCATATTTATTTTTACCTACCTGCCAATTTCAATAGCAGCATTATTAAAGTTTAAGAAAATTGAATGGCAGCCCATAACCCACAGCATCGTTAAAACAATCGAAGAAGTGCAACAATAAAGATGCCCTAACCCTATTTTTTCAAGCCAAAGCGCAGAAAAAATAGCGGTAGGTCATTCGCAGCGAGTTCCCAAAATATGCGACCAGCGAGAGCTGATATTTTGGTGAACGAGACTGCGAGAATTCTGGAGAATTCCTTATTTAAATGTCCAAAATTTGCTTATCAAATAATTGCTTATTATTATCAGTATGTTTGTCCACAATTTTGCCATATATTCACTTACAGAAAAAACTTCTATCAAAATTATCATGGCCCCTATGTCTAAGGCATAAGTAAACAATCTTCCCAATGAAAACTTAATGAATTCTATAAAATATGATTTATTGCTTAGGAAAACATATTTTTTATTTATGATAAATGCAAAAATTACTGAAATTATAAATGCAGCTGTGTTAGATATTTTGTAGTCGATGCCGATAAAAAGCATTATATAATAAACAATGAAGTTTACAATAGTGGTAAGTATTCCCGCTATGAGGTAAGCCGTCAATTCCTTTGAAACTCTATTCTTCATTACAATCTTCCGCCGTCTTCTATTTTTTCGTTGTTGTGCTCATCAATAATATAAAGGGGTCGATACTTGGTTTCATTGAAAATTCTGCCGACATATTCACCGATAATTCCCAAACACACTAACTGAACACCTCCCAAGAATAAAATTGTAACCATCATCGAAGGATATCCTTGTACAGGATCTTTCCAAATTAAACTCTTAATAAGAACAATAAACATGTATACCAAGCTGAAGATTGATACCAAAATACCTAATATAGTAGATATTCTTAAAGGTAATGTGGTAAATGAGGTAACTCCCTCCAATGCCAAGTTTAAAAGCTTCAGATAATTCCACTTAGTTTTACCTGCTGCTCTTGGTTTTCTGTCAAATAATATTTCCTTTTTGTTAAACCCTATCCAGCTGAACATACCCTTGGTATATCTTTGTTTTTCCCGAAGTTTCTTTAAAGATTCAATTGCTCTTCTATCCAAAAGTCTGAAATCGCCTGTATTTTCTTGAATAGGTATTTTGGTCATTTTCTGTAACAGTTTGTAAAATGCAGCAGAAGTAAATTTTTTAAGCCATGTTTCCCCTTCTCGACTTTTTCTTTTTGCATATACATCATCATATCCTTCTTCCCAATAAAAAATCATTTCCTTAATTAGTTCGGGAGGATCCTGCAAATCTGCATCTAATATCACCGTTGCATCACCTGTTACATAATCAAAACCAGCAGCCATAGCTGTTTCTTTGCCGAAGTTTCTCGAAAAACTTATGTAATTCACTCTTGAATCTCTCTGCTGCAAATTTCTCAGAATGTTTAAAGTGTTGTCGCTGCTGCCGTCATTTACAAAAATTATTTCAAACTCATAGCCGGAAATTTTATCAATTACCTTATTTAATTCATTATATAATAAGGGTATTGTTTCCTCTTCATTGTAAGCCGGTATCAACAAGCTGACTTTTTTCATATTACCTCCTTGATTTTTCTATTGTAATCGGATTTATATAAGTTCCGTCACCCTTTACCGCACTGACATTTTCGTCAATGTATACTGCAGGAATCACACCTGCTTTAACATTTGCATCCTTGTGATAAACAAATCCGTCCCTATCCACTATTCTCACCATGCTTACACTGCTGTAATACGGGGTTCTAAGCCAATATCTTTCATGTTTTTTCAAACTTATATTATTTTCATATACATATTTCTGAAGCTGATATGCATCAAGAAGAAAAACACTTTCTGCGGAATAATTGTAATATGCATCAGTATTATAATTTTGACTGACATATGAAGTAATTGAATTCCAGTAAAAAGGTTTGTTGCCTCCCATATTTTTTTCAATATTGTTATAGCTTAATATATTTTTTAGTTTAACATCCTTTATAAGAAGTTTTTCTTCATCATTAAAATTATTCTTAAATTCAAACAGCCATTTTCTCACATCGGATTCAATCCAGTCATTTGAGCCGTAAATATTATCTGTATTTGTTTCGTCTAAATTATCAAACTCCATATATTCAACCGCATTATCACACCATAAAAGATAGCCGTTTTCATCTTTATTCAAAACCACCCACTTGAGCGGTTCGTTTTTATAGCTGCCTAAATAAATATATTGCCCTATTTTTAATGACCCTGTTTCTTTAGTATCTACGTTAGCAGTCTGTATAAATATTGCTATTAAAAACGCAACAAAAGCCGTTAAAGCAACCACTATAACCGTCTTTGTGCTAAAATTCTTAATAAACCAACATATCCCCGCTAAAATCATTAAATCAAAGCAAAGGTTAAATAAAAGCATATGCTTTTGCAAATCGGCTTCACCATTTCCTATAACAGGAATTACAAATTGACTCATAGTTGTTAAAAACAATAGTAGCGCCGCAAAAGCAAAGGCTGTTTTTTCATGATTATATTGTTTTATATTATTGATAATTTCATATATATTTATTATAAAAAATAACACTGAAAAAGTAATTATTATATAAAAGGCATAGCCTAATGTATTTTTCCGAATATTACTCCACAAAGAGAATCTCTCGGTAAATGACAGACGTTCCGGTTCATCCTCTTTTGAATAGTTACCTAAATAAGAAGGTCTTATTATTACCGAGCTGTCAGCGGACAGCTTAAGCTTTTCCACGGCTCTTGAAGGATTTAAAAAGTAAAACTTCAGTATATCCAAAAAAGATGCATTATGATATACTTCCTTTTGAAATTCTTCGCTGTAAATATCAAACTCCCCATGGTCCAAAAAACCGTGTGTGTTTGTAAGAGGAAGGTATTTTAAAGGAATTGAAAGCTCTTTCAAATCCTTATCCGGCTCATTTGAACCTTTTGTTATTCCGTAGAAAATACTATGATAATTGTTAACCTGACTCATCCACCGCGGTGTTTTCATATAATAAAAAATAGAAAAGTAAATAATTAAGAGAGAGCATATTAAAATTACCGCTCTGTTAAGTCTGTCTTTTTTTACAATAAACAGTGCAAGCGAAAATATACCTATCAGTATTCCTATTGGAGTGTTTGCAACCTTAGCACCGGTTAATGCTAAGGCAAATATATAAAATAAGCTTATATAATAAATGCTTTTCATTTTGCTTTCTGTCTTAATAAATGCTGTAAGAGAGCCTAATATCATCATTAATGAAGCAATAATCGTTGCTTCTCCAAAAAAAGAATTAAAATATAGCAAATATCCCATATCGCACAAAATTACCATAGATATTATTGAAAATAAAAAATTTATGTATTTATATTTAAAACTAATATTTGTAAGAAATAGACAGAGTCCGTAAGAATAAATTCCTGCATACAAAATACCCAAAATTTTTATATTGAATATTTCCGGAGACTTACCCAAAATTATTTTTAATAAGTAATTTATAATCATAGAAATTTTAATAAAAATAAATTGCGTTGAAAAATACTCATTGTCATTTTCAACCTTCGGACTAATAATATTTGATAAGGAGCCTTTTATATCTACACTTGACACATCATTGACCGTATAATAATTATATGCATAAAAATACCTGTTGCTTATTTCAGGCTGAAATCCCAAGGGCTGGATAACTCTGTAGTAATCACTGTTGTCAGCAATTCCCACAAAGGGCTCTTTTAATAATAAGACTAAACAGAAGGCAAATATTAATAAAAAAATCCACTGTCTTTTTATATTTTCCATTTTAACTCCTGTTTTGTATAATTATCTTGTGGTATAAATATTATTGCACAAAATAGTGTTTCTGTAAACAAATTTTGAGCATAAAAAAAAGGGGTTAGAGACTTTCCCCTAAGAAAAAGGTGTGTCCCCACACCTATACATAAACTCTATCCACGTATCCGCTTGTTGTTGCTCTTAACAAGCTTGAATAGCTTAGTTTAAAAGCTACTGTGTCCCCTACCTGATATACTCTGTCTGACTTTGACATATCAAGTATCAAGTGGTCTGAGCTTGCCCCCAATATATCTATCTTTTCATCTATGGGACTGAGGGCATCAGGATCGACATCCTGTCTTCCCACTGCTATTATGGCTCTTTTGATTATGCCTCTGTCTTCATAAACAGGCTTGTTTCCAAAAGCATCAACACCTGTTTCTCCTATGGGTACTGATTGTTTTTCTTTTAACTCGATTATTTCTGCTTCCAATGTGAAAGCATCATCATAAAAACCTTTCAGCTTCTGACTGTATGCAGTTTCACCGCCTAAGAGAAAAGCTTCTCCGACTCTTAAATTGTTGATTCCTTCCGGTAGTTCATTTTTCCCTATCAAGTAAATAGAACTTGAATTCCCCCCCGATATCATTTGCAATTTTATATCGAATTTCTTTTCAATCTTTCTTGCAATTTCTACAAGCACTGAAAGATTGTCTTTCTTGGGGATAACTGCCCCATAACAGGTAAGGTTTACTCCAAGTCCGAAAAGTTCAATATTCTTAAGCTTAAGTATTTCTTCTACAGTATTGAATATTTCATCTTCGTTTTTGAAGAATATTCCTTCTCTCAAGTCCCCCAAATCAATCATCAGAATGATTTTATGAACCTTGTTTTGTCTTTCTGCCGCGTCATTTAAATTCTTGATTGTCTTTAATTCCGAGTTTAGAGAAATCTCTGTATATTTCACTAGCTCATCAGTTTCGGAATTCATGGGCAATCTCAATAATACTCTTTCCTTCTTAGTACCTTCATATTTTTTAAGGTTTTGAATTCGGGAATCTGCCAAATAATCAATATCTGATTCATCTAATAATTTGAATATTTCCATATCGGCAGAATAACCTTTTGTTACAATCATCAGTGAGCTGCCTGAGCCTTTAACCATTTCGCTTATTTTATCAAGATTGTTTTTTACTTTTTTTAAATCAATTACTAACCTTGGATACATATTATCACCTACATTCTTAAACTTTTTTTCATAAGGTACAGAGCATCATTCAAATAACTTTTCGACAATACACCAAGAGAAGACAATATATAATCTTTATCTATTAAGACCTTAGCAGCTTCACTAGGGTACAATTCATGTTCCTTAACCTGAACTTTTACTGATTCCAAAATTTCTTTGTTGCCCGGTAACCTTGTCAGTGAGCCGCCGGTTCCTATGATGTACTGAATTGCAGTTAAATCCTTTCCTTCCGCAACAGTTTTTTTACCTGATGCAGTATAGAAGTATCTTAATTTTCCTGCATGCCTTTCCAAAGATGTAAGAACTGCTTCCTTGGTAAGTCTTTCAATAAATTGTTTTTCCCTGTCGGTAACAGGAATTGGTTTATATTTTTCTAAGAGCTCTTCTGCATCGGGAAATTCTTTTTTCAAATTATCCATGCCTATTTTTTCAACAATGTGAGCAACATTCACATATACACCAAGGTCTCCTTCGACTGTTCTTTTTGCCACAGGCTCCGGACTGATTAATATGGAATTTATTTCGCTGGAGCCCTCCGTTACGGAATGAAGATCTGTCGTTGCTCCTCCAACGTCAAATATTATCAAATCTCCTATTTCTTCCTTTAATACTTTAGCTGCTTCCATAACTGCTCCCGGAGTAGGGATTATAGGTCCTTTAACTAACTCTCTTACCTTGGCCATCCCCGGTGCATGAATAATATGCTCCTCAAAAGCATCTTGAATTATTTTTCTTGTAGGCTCTACAACCAATGTATCAATTTTGGGATATACATTTTCTACAATATAAAGCTGATTATCGGCTTCTTCGCACATCAAGCGAACTTCTTCCTGGTTTTCAATGTTTCCGGCATAAATTATCGGTATTTTTAAACCCATGGACAAAATCATATCCATGTTGTAAAGAGCTGTATCTCTTTCTCCGTAATCCACACCGCCTGCTACTAAGATAATGTTTGGAGCTATTTCCTGTATCTTTTTTAAATCTGTTTTTCTGAGTCTGCCTGAAGTAATCATCTTTATGATTCCTCCGGCACCCAATGCGGCTTCCTTAGCCTCTCGAACCGTCATATCATATACAAGCCCGTGAACAGTCATTTTTAAACCGCCTGCAGCACTACTTGTAGCTAACATATCATCCCATATCAATGTATCCGCCTGCAGGTTTTTCTTTAAGTCTTCAATAGCGCCCTTAAGCCCTATTGTTACATCACCCTCTGATACAGTTGTAGGTGCCTGACCCTGCCCTATAAAGGCAGGGTTACCGGTACCTATACCATTGAATGCATTAACTACTGTAGTGGTGCTGCCTATTTCAGCTACCAATACATCTGTTTTCATTATGCGTTCATTTCCCTTCTTCTCTCTACTAAGAAACTTGCTACTTCAATTCCATGAGACCCTCTTCCAAAGCCTGCATCCATTCCTGCTTCTCTCGCAATTTCATTTGTTACCTGAGTTCCGCCGCAGACAATCATAACTTTGTCCCTGATACCCTTTTCTATTGCTAAATCATGAACTTTTTTCATATTCTTAATATGAACATCATCATGAGTTATTATTGTACTTAAAAGAATAGCATCAGCATTTGTTTCTATTGCCGCATCAACTAACTTTTCTACAGGACATGAAGTTCCAAGGTATTCATATTTAATACCGAATGCTTCAATTCCGCCATGCTTGATATCCAATGTTTCTTTAAGTCCCACTGAATGCTCGTCTTCCCCAACTGTTGCTGCAACAACAAACATAGGTTTATTTTGAATGTCTTCTCTTATTTCTGCTTCAGATAAAACATGTGGTTTTTCAGGAATCACTAACTCATCAATATTTATGTCAAAGTTTACTCTTCCTTTAACTTCGCAGAAGGTTCCTTCAGATGGATGTATACATTGTTTATGAACAACTGTCACATCTTCTAAGCCCATTTTTTCACCGCATTTAATAGCAGCAAATTCTGCTGTTCTTTCATCCAAGGGCAAGAATATTGTCAACAATACGGTTCCGTCTGCTCTCCATTCAACTTCAGGTCTAACAAGATTAGTGTCATAGTATTTTTCAACTTCTTTAAGTCTTACATTAACATTGTCATGCTCATCTAATTCATCGATATACTGGATTTTGGAGCGGTCTTCAAAGGTATCTCCGCCTATGGCATCACTTGCCTTTTCAAATTCGGCAGGAATATTGTTGTAACCGTAATGAACAGATACAGGAGCAAAGTAATCCTCGTCTCTTTCATATATGAAGCCGTATCCGATTCCGCCATCGATTTGACGAGGTATTCCGTCTCCGTTTCTTTCAGGATATTCACCGCTGTCAATAAAGAATCCTTGCTCAACAGCTTTAAAGTATCCACCTACCTCAATCATTTCTTCCATGAACAAGATTGCTCTTTCCTTCAACTCACGAACCTTGTCTCCCAAAGGTCCTTCTCTGTCTAATTTTACCATTTCTCTGAAGCCGTCCATGCCTGTAAGAGCTTGTTTTGCAGTCATTGTTCCTGCTATGTTGTTATAATGCCAGGGCACGTTTCTTCCTTCATCAGGAGTGATGGTAGATTGAATATCAGCACTTGTAAGTCTTGATATAACCATGTTCAATGTATGGGTTACTGCTGCTTCACGAGTATCTGATTCCATGTATTTTGTATTTTGCTGAGCTCTCATCTTGTAATCTCTGAACAAATCACGAAGAGCTACCGCATATGGCAGGTCTAATCTCATACAAGGTGCAGGAGGTGCTGTTGGCGGTACTGTAGACAATGCTATATTTTCGGGTTTTATACCAATCTTTACTGAAAATGCTGTATTAATAGCATGTTGTACCATCAATTCCGGCATAACCTTCCAAGCTTTCATGGCTGTAGCATTAGCATTGTGGGCTCCATCTATTTGAAGCATATCTGCCCAAGCCATTACTTTCTTAGCTTCACAAGCATCAACAAAGCTTCTTACCATGTTGACATTTCTATACAATACATTGTATTGAGGGTCTTGGTGTGCTCCGTTAACTCCTTCTTCGGCAAACATAACTGCTATGTCAGGACCTGCAACACCAGAAATGTATGAGTGGAAATTAATCGGACGACCTACTTCATCTTCAATTAAATCACAAGCTTTTCTTGAAGCTCTCACTTGCTTTCTTGTAACCATGATACCGCCGATACCTTGGTTTGTACCTTCTAACAGGGAGTCGATGTGTGACTGACCTGCAGTTCTGATAACCATAAGATGGTCAGCCCCATGCCATGCAGCCATACGCATTCTTCTTATATCATCTTCAAATCTTCCTGAAGCAATTTCTGTAGTTATAACACAGTCAGGCTGCGGGTCAATATATCCAAATCCTCTGCTTCCGGGAAGAGGAATTGAATTTTTTAGGCTTTCTGATGTTTCATGGTATTCAAAATCACCAATTGTTCTTTTTTCGTTACTTCCTTCTCTCCAATGCCAACCGCGGCGTCTTGGCTCATATTTATCTAAGTCTTTTAATAATTCTTTAATATCTAACTTTTTGTTAGGATCAAGTTTCATTCTTTTCCCTCCTTAAAATAATGTGTCTACGTCATCCCAGTGTTTACCTTCTGCTAACAACAATCCTGCTTCACGCACTGAGCAACCTAATTTTTTAGAAAGTCTCCATACAACATTTCCTGCACCTTTTCCCATCAAACCCTTGTTCATTACTCCTTCAACTATAGGTTTAACTTCAAGGCTTGAAAATCCCATTCGAAGCAGTATGCTTCTTTCAACGGATGGTGTTGTGTTTTTTCTTCCTAATTCCAATAGAGGGTCAACAATTTCATTTGCTAAAGCCCAAAATCTTTCGTATAACTCTTCGTCTGTAAGATTCGCTAAATGAGCTCTTCTTTGTTCGTAATCGTCAGCTCTTTTCATAATATCCTCCTAATTGTTAGTTTTTGTTTTTTACAATTCAGCTATTGCTTTTTTCACAAATTCTAAATCTGAATTTGTTTCTTTCGCAAGAAATTCCAAATCAGCTTCGGTCGGCCTTACATTATAGTTTGCCAATGCATTTTTTATCAATGATTTTCTCATATGAACTAAATCCGCATCATTTGCTTTTATCAATGAAGGATGTGAAGGTAAAATAATATTTTTCCCCGGAACTTCATCCTTTGGATCTCCGAATTTGATTTCAATTCCGTTTTCCCTTGCAAATGAAAGCTGAGGTTGAATATGCTTGCCTGCTCCCGTATATTCCGTTTCCTGTACAACTATCATCTCATCCTGGTCTAATTCCTGTGCTAAAGCAAATGCAGCTGTAAGGGCTGTATTTCCGGCAGGACCTTTTTCCAATCCTTCAAGTGATGCTAATGCTTCCGTAATATAGAATACTTCTCCTTGGTGAACTGTTAAGTATCTTTCGATATATCTCAGCGGTCTTGCTGCCGAGCGAGGAACATCCGACCTATCAGGCCATGTTGAGAAAGGCATTCCAAACCCGGTATGACCTGTTGTAAATGATTTTTTGTTGAACTGTGTATCAGACGCCATATGAAGCCCTGATAAATCAACACTTGCCGCAAAGACTTTAGACTGAGCTCCTGCTTTTCTAAGTCCCCTTGCAGTTCCTGTAAGGTTCCCGCCTCCGGCATTTGTAGCTATAACAACTTCTGGGTCCTTGCCAAATTTTTCCCTAAACTGCATAGCAATTTCATAGCCTAATGTTTCAACTCCCGCAATAGCATAGGGAGTGTACAAGGATGCATTGAAGTAGCCTGTTTCCTCCAATATTGTCAAGAAGGTGTAAAACAATTCAGGTCCAACTGACAATTGTACTACTTCAGCTCCCAATGCTTCACATTTTCTTGCCTTTTCAATAATTTCAGGCTGACCGACCCCTCTTGAGTCATAACATTCCTGTACTACAATACATTTAAGTCCATGCATAGCTGCTTGAGACGCAACTGCTGCACCGTAGTTACCGCTTGTTGCAGTAACAACACCTTTATATCCAAGCTTCTTTGCCTGATATACTGCTGTTGATGCTCTTCTTGCTTTAAAACTTCCTGATGCGTTACTTGCTTCATCTTTTATGAATATTCTGGCACCTTTTCCTTGGGGAGCAATTTTTCTTGCTAAAGCAGTCAGATTTCTTAGCTCAATAATTGGAGTGTTTCCAACTCCGTGCTCAGACTGAATCTTTTGGATTTCTTCAATGGTAAATCCGGCTTCTTTCATCATTCTTTCATAATCAAAAGCTATCGAGCCGCTTTCAAATTTTGAAAAATCAAGACCTGCAGAATTTTTCATGATTTCCGGTCTTCGTGCCATAACTGCTGCATAGCTCATATCTTTACTCATTATCAGCACCTCCGAATACAATTTCTTTAACTTGATCGCTGATAGTTATTAATTCAGGAACGAATTTTCCGAAATCATGCTTGTAATATGGATTTACTTCCAATAAAGTCCCTTTTTCTATACGTTTTGTTCTTGTTAAAACTGTTACTTCATCTCCTATATTTGCATCTTCCTGCAAATAACCCTTAACCCATAATTCCAACGGTACCTTTTTAGTATCATCCGGAACTTGCGGGGCTCGTTCTGATGGTTCTAAAACATTTCTGTGTATTAAAACCCATTCACCTTTCTTAACCATTATTACACTTCCTTATTTAACTATTTTGCATTCAGGGTCAATTAAATCTCTCATATCTCCCATTATTGCTCTTGGTACCGGGATTGTAATCATTGTGTGTAAACCGGGCTTAGCATTGATAATCTGAGGAATAGTGTTAACACACATAGCTATGGTGCCGATTCCTCCCGGAACTTCAGGTGAGTTAATCATGTTGATATTTGGAGTACCTTTTATTATTACATAGTCACCAGTCTGAACGCCTACTTGCTCAGGCTCGATTTGCTGCGGGTGATCCATTTCAATCTTAATTTCTCCATCAACGTAACCAAAGCCTTTCATGGCTACTCCTGCAACATCTCCTGCTTTTGCTTCGCCATAAGGTGCCTTCCTGTCAACGTCTGTTACTATAGCTTCCATAGATTGTGTAACTTTTTCAGCTTTCCATCCGATGGCATCTGCAATCATATGTATTGATTCGTGGAATCCAACATGACCTGCCATAGTTCCTTCTTCAACTCTCTTGTTAAAGTCTTCAACTTTCATTCCAATTCCTTGTTCTTCCATAACAGTAGGACCAAAAGGAGATAAAGAGTTAATTCTTCTGGATAAGATACTTTCAACATCTTCACAGCATCCGGTCATTACAATTACTAATAGGTCCATTATTAAACCGGGGTTAATACCAGTACCTATTATTGATACACCGTTTTTCTTAGCAATTTTATCGAGCTCTTCTGCCAATTCAGGCTCCTGTGCTTGTGGGTATGCCATTTGCTCAGCACTTGTTATTACATTTATACCCTTTTCCATAGCAAATTTGTATTTGTCAAAACCCTTGGCAGTAAATGAATCTGTAACGCAGAGACAAACATCTGCACATTTTTCTTTTATTACTTCTTCAGGTGTTCCAACAATTACATCATCCCTATCGCCTTTTTCAACGCCGATAATATCATACATGCTCTTGCCTAACTTATCGCCGATATCAATAGCACCAACTATGTCTACACCTTTTTTCTTAAGGAGCATTTTTGCCATACCGCTACCCATAGCTCCAAGTCCCCAAATAATTACTTTTACGTTTTGCATTTTTCATCCTCCTAATAGTTTTATACTCGCTTATATATTTAGCAATATTCATGCCAATATTATTAAGCAAATAAAATATAAGTGTTTTGTTGTGAAATCATTCAAATTTCAACATTTTGCTTATTTTACCTCAAAAAGAACAATTTATTCGAAGTATTGATGAAAATATTCGGGCGGACTTTTCAATAAATAATAAAAAAAAAGCAAATTTTTTTGCATGTAATATGCAAATATTTTTGCTTTTTTTATAATATTTTTATGTCATATTTTTTTATTTTATGCTGCAAGGTTTGCCTTTTTATTTTTAATGCCTTTGATGCTCTTGTAATATTGTTATTATTGTCACTTAGTGCCTTTTCTATTATCTTTTTTTCTAAATTGCTTAAATAACTATCTATGCCGGAATCTTCAATTTTATCATAATCATCAATTTGATGATGGCTTGTATGCTGAATGCAGAAGTGACTGCTGTCCAAAATATGCTCATGGTCTTCACACATACTTACAGCTGACATAATCATATTTTCAAGTTCTCTTGCATTCCCCGGATAATCATATGATAAAAGGAACTCATAAGCATCATCCGAAAAACCTGTTACATGTTTGTTAAACCTTACATTGTGTTTGTCCACAAACATCTTAGCAAGCAAAATTATATCATCCACTCTGTCTCTTAAAGGAGGTACATTTAACTGAATTACATTAAGTCTGTAGAATAAGTCTTTTCTTAATTTGCCCTCTCTTAATATTTTTTCCGGTTGCTCATTACATGTGGTAATAATCCTTACATCAATAGGAATATCCGTTGAACCGCCGACTCGTCTTATATAATTTTCCTGGAGCACTCTTAAAAGCTTAGGCTGCAGCTCATAAGGCATAGAATTGATTTCATCCAATAAAAGTGTTCCTCCATTTGCCTGTTCAAATAAGCCCGGACGATCCACCGCTCCAGTGAAGCCTCCCTTTGCAGTCCCGAACAGCAATCCCTCTAACAGTGATTCCGGAAGAGCTGCACAGTTTTGTGCCTTAAAAGGTTTGTCCTTTCTTGAACTGGCATAATGTATGCTTTGAGCAATTAATTCCTTGCCCGTTCCCGTTTCACCGTATATAAATACCGATGCAGTGTTTCTTGAAGATTTTTTGGCCCTTTCAATAACATTTAAGAAATTTTCACTTCGCCCGACTATATTGTCAAAATTATATTTCTTTACCTTTTTATGCTTAACCACTTCAGGTTTTTCGATTTCATCATGGAGTTTTAAAATAGTATTGGACATTTCCTCAATTTTTGTTATGTTTTTAGCAACTTCGACAGCCGCTATAACCTCTCCATCCATTATGACTGGTACTGTTGTATTAATTGTAGAAATCTCCTTGCCGTCCTTGTTTAAATATGTTTGTTTTAAGTTCTTTGTGACTGTTTTAGAATGTAAAGCTTTTAGCAGAGTGCTGGTTTCATCATTTAATCCTTTAAAAACATCTTTAAAAGGTTTCTTGATAACGTCGCTTGAATCCATCTTTTCCAAAGTTGCCATAGCTTCATTGTAAATGATGGTATTTCCATGCTTATCAAGCACATGGACACCTTCATCTACCAACTGCAAAATATTTTGCATCAAAAGCAAACATTCCTTAGCCTTCATAGAACCCTCCTATAGTTTATTTATTTAATTGTATCATAATAATTCATATTTTTCAATTCTTCTTATTACTTTGCTTTCTTCTCTCAATTTCAGTTAAGTATTTTTTCCTAAGCCTTATGGCATCCGGTGTTACTTCAACCAACTCATCATCATTTATAAATTCTAATGCAGCCTCCAAAGTCATAATTCTTGGCGGTGACAGTTTTATAGCATCATCAGCAGCCGAGGAGCGAATATTTGATTGCTTTTTCATTTTACATGGATTAACGGTAATATCTTCTCCGCGGGAATTCATTCCGATAATCATTCCTTCATATACCCTGTCGCCGGGAGAAATAAACAAAATTCCCCTGCTTTCTAAATTATTCAATGAATATGCAATTGCTTCTCCTTGGTCATTGGATATTAAAACACCGTTTGTTCTTTGTGGTATTTCACCTCTGAATTTTTCATAATGATCAAATATCCTTACCATTGTTCCCTCACCGTGAGAATCATTTATCAATTCCGTACGGTAACCCAAAAGCCCTCTGGTTGGAACCATATACTCAATTTTTACATAATTGCCGTCAGGCATCATTGAAACCATAATGCCCTTTCTTAAATTAAGCTTTGATATTACAGAGCCTGAATATATTTCCGGAACATTTACCACAACCCTCTCTATAGGCTCCATTATAACTCCGTCTATTTTTTTAAGAATAACTTCCGGTTTTGATACGGCAACCTCATACCCTTCCCTTCTCATATTCTCAAGCAGTATTGACAAGTGAAGCTCCCCTCTGCCGGATACTTTATATCCGTCAAGTGCTCCTTCTAATGCTTCAACCTTAAGCCCTACGTTAACTTCCAACTCTTTTTCCAACCTTGATTTTAAATGTCTTGTTGTAACATATTTTCCGGACAATCCTGCAAAAGGTGAAGTGTTTATCAAAAAATTCATGGACATTGTAGGCTCTTCAATTTTTATGGTTTCCATTGGTATAACATTGTTTTCGCTGCAGATTGTATCTCCTATGGATATATTTGAAATACCCGACACAACAACTATATCACCGCTGTATGCCTCTTCTGTCTGAGTGCGTTTTAGGCCTTCATAGACAAAAATATTAGATATCCTTTGTTTTTCAACACTGCCGTCATGCTTAGCAAGAGAAACCGTCTGACCTTCTTTGATTGTTCCTGCAGTCACCCTTCCAATACCTAATCTTCCTATATAATCATCATAAGCAAGAGTTGATACTTGCAGCTGTAAACTTTCTTCGTCTCTGTCGGGATAAGGCTGAACATGTTTAATAATTGTATCAAACAGCGGGACTATATTGCCACCTTCCTCATCCAATTCATACTGAACGATACCTTGTTTTGCTATACCGTATAAGATGGGAAAGTCAAGCTGTTCATCACTTGCATTTAATTCTACGAATAAATCAAACACCATATCAACAACTTCTTCTGCCCTGTGATTTTTTTTGTCGATTTTATTTATCAATAATATAGGTCTTAGTCCTATTTCAAGGGATTTTTGCAGCACAAACCTAGTTTGCGGCATTGGTCCCTCAATGGAATCCACCAATAAAATTACTGTATCCACAGTTTTCATGATTCTTTCAACTTCAGATGAAAAGTCTGCATGTCCCGGTGTATCAACTATATTAATTTTTATATCATTATACATCACTGAACAGTTTTTGGAATAAATGGTTATTCCTCTTTCTCTCTCTAAATCATTGGAATCCATTATCTGTTCTGTTACCGCCTGATTTTCTCTAAAAACGCCGCTCTGCTGCAAAAAAGCATCTACTAATGTGGATTTTCCTGCATCAACATGGGCTATTACCGCTATATTTATAATTTTTTTCTTCATGACTTTACTCCTCTTTTTTTCCACAGCTTAGTGTATTCTTTTTGCCGTCATTATGCAAGTTTTTTTTGTAATCATCTATGAAAAAAAACATAAAAAAAGGGAATTTCAGTCCCCTTCATTCTCTTACCCTCTATACACCACTTTACCATCAATAATTGTCATGACAGTTTCATAATCAATATCCAGCAAAGGATTCCCTTTAAAAATTGCTATGTCCGCATCCTTTCCTACCTTTAAACTTCCAACTCTGTCATCAATTCCTGTAATTTCCGCAGGATTTATAGTTATTGCCTTCCAAGCTTCAAATTCGGAAAGACCTGCTTTAACTGCCATTCCGGCACACATTGTTATATGCTGTATGGGTATGACATTTGAATCTGTTATAATGGCAATCTTAATTCCAGCATCTGTAAGCAGCTTGGGTGTTTCGAAGCTTTTATTTCTCATTTCCACCTTAACTCTTGAACCAAAGGTAGGACCGATTAAGCATGGTTTGCCTGCTGCTTTCAGTTCCTCAACTATGAGGTGCCCTTCGGTACAGTGCTCCAAAGTTATATCCAAATTAAACTCTTTTGCAATTCTAAGTGCGGTAAAAACATCATCTGCTCTGTGAGCATGTGCTTTTATTGGAATCTCTCTCCTAAGTACAGGCAGCATGGCATGAAGTTTCATATCAAAATCCGGTTTTTGGTCAGGATCCTTCTCAGAAGCCTCCAAATCTTCCATATATTTTTTCGCTTCAAATAGAGTTTCTCTCAATAAGGCTGCAACTGCCATTCTTGTAACAGGAGATTTATGCTGCTCATCATATACCCTTTTGGGATTTTCACCAAATGCAACCTTCATTGCAACAGGGTCTTTGATAATCATATCATCAATTCTTTTGCCGAAGGTCTTAATTGCTGCAAAGGTCCCGCCGATTACATTAGCACTGCCCGGTCCCGTAACTGCTGTGGTTACTCCGCCTTCAATGGCATCCTGAAATCCCTGGTCCATGGGATTTATTCCGTCAATTGCCCTAAGGTGAGGTGTAATAGGTTCCACCGATTCATTTCCGTCATCGCCTTCAAAGCCAATTCCTTCTTCCCACATACCAATATGGCAATGACCTTCAACTAATCCCGGTGTTACCAGCAAACCCTCAACATCAATTATTTCGGCATCCTCAGGAAAATCCAAATTCCTGCCGATTGCTTTAATTTTTCCATTTTCTATGATTATTTGACCTTTTTCTATATCTTCTCCGTCCATGGTTTTAATATAACCATTTTTAATTACCAGCATTCTTCCTCCAAATTATTTCCTTCTATTTTGGGATAAATCCGACTTTCTTTTGAACCTTTCTCAAGGTTTTGCGTGCTGTTGCCTCGGCTTTCTGTGCTCCGACACTGTATATTTCTTCGAGATAATCCTTATTCTTCAACAAATAATCTATTCTTTCCTGTATAGGTTTCAGTTCTTCAACAACCACTTCTGCAACATCCTCTTTTAACTGTGCATAGCCCTTGCCTTCGTAATTTGATACTGCTTTTTCAGGCTTAATACTTGTAATTTTAGAGTAAATGTTAATTAGGTTTTTTACGCCGGGCTGCTCATCGGAATAATTTACAACTCCTACGGAATCGGTAACAGAGCGTTTAAACTTTCTCCTTATAAGATCCGGACTGTCTGTTATTAAAATATATGCATTTTCATTTGTGTCAGATTTAGACATTTTGCTTTGAGGGTCCTGCAGGCTCATGATTTTTGCTACATCCGTTGAAATATAAGGTTCAGGTACCGTAAATGTTTCGCCGAAGCGGTTATTAAATCTTTGTGCAATATCTCTTGTTATTTCCAAATGCTGTCTTTGGTCTTCTCCTACAGGAACCAAATCAGCTTGATATAAGAGTATATCTGCAGCCATTAACACCGGGTAAGTAAAAAGTCCTGCTGTTATAGCATTGGAATCCTGCTTTTTAGATTTGTCTTTAAACTGAGTCATCCTGCCAAGCTCCCCATAATAAGAAAAACAATTCAGTATCCATGAAAGCTCTGCATGTGCCGATACATGAGATTGAATAAATAATGTTACTTGCTCCGTATCTAAGCCTGCAGCTATGTAATTAGCAAGAACTTCATATGTGTTCTTCCTTAAATCCTTAGGCTCCTTAGGAACAGTTATTGCATGCATGTCAACAACGCAATAATAGCAGTCATATTTATTTTGAAGAGCCACCCAATTTTTCAGGGCTCCCAAATAATTTCCCAAAGTCAATGAGCCGGATGGCTGCATGCCGCTGAATATCTTCTTTTTACTTTCCATTTTAACCTCCCTGTATTATAAAAAACGAGTCTCTATCATTGAAACCCGTTAAGCTCAATTTTTTTGATTATACTACCATAAAAATAATTTGTCAACAATCGGGGTGTGCCCCAACCCCATCATAACCTCATTATATATGTTATTATCAAAAACATTACTTGAGATATTTCGATTATAAACCCTTCTATGGATGACGGCACATATTTTACCCTTTTATCCAATATGCTGACGCTAAGTGCAAAGAGCATAAATGTAAGGGATAAGGAAATTATTAGCTTATAGTAAAATATTGCTGCAAAGAGAAATGCTGTTGCAAAAGCAGAAACTATATGATAAGTGCCACAATATTTCAGTATGGAAGTATTATTTGAATCCCTCTTTATGACCTTGCTTAGTATTATTAAATTTGAAAATCCTGCAACAGGCATAATAATCAAAGAAGTTACGGGTACAATGCGAAAGAGAGAAAAGTACATTAAGCAAATTAAAACCGCGCCAATGATACCTGCAATATGCTCTGTTTGATTTGCAGGCTTAATATAATAATTTAAAGTTCTGTAAACATCCTTTATATTTGCTGTTTTTGTTACAAGACAATAATATAAAAGAAGAGCAGAACTTATAAAAAAACTGTCGTATATGTATCTGAAGGAAACTATAATAAATGCAACAAAACCAATGGCAAATCCCATTAAGGGAAGAACCATTATTCCATTTTTATAATCCTCCTCATTTACTTCTTCATAAATGGCAAGATTTAAACAGGTATATTTTTTTAGCATCAATACAAGGCCTATAACAATACTTCTTAAGTCAAACATAATAATACCTCAATTGTTTAATTAAATATATATTTTTCATGTCATAGGCTGTTGTAAAATCTGTTCAGGATAATATATGCTTCTTGATATGTGCAATAGTCAAATGGTTTAAAGCTTAAACCATCTCCTTTTAATAAGCCTTTGCTTGCTGCAATGTATATATATGGTTTATCATTTTCTGCAACTTCTTCCATATCATCATAATCCAAAATATCATAATCAGAAATATCCATACCTAATTC
>JAAYPY010000006.1 GCA_012519555.1 Tissierellia bacterium
AATTCTAAAAATCTCTTATTAAATAAATCAATGAGATGTTTATTATTTTTAGCTTTAACAAAACCTATTCTTGATTCGGTTGTATCCGGCTGTGCGTATTTATAATTCTCTTCCTTCACCTTGTCGATAAGATTCAATTTTTTAATTAAGTAATTACCGGAATATGAGTTCAAAACGACCACATCTATTTGCCCCTTCAACAATTTTTGAAACATTATTTCTTCTTTAAAGCTAAAATCTCTTTCAAAGGATGTGTTTTGATCAAATTCCGCATAGTAGTTATATCCGGTTAATACTCCTACTCGCTTACCTTTTAAGTCATCTATATTATCAATAGAAATATTGTTATCCATGCTTGTATAAAAATTATATTTGCTTTCATCCCTATAATTAATACTAAAATCTAAAAATTCTTCTCTTTCTTCATTAATTTCTATGGTTGGAAGAATATCCACTAACCCTTTTCTAGCCATGACGATGGAAGTCTCCCAGGGAACCATTTTATATTCAACCTGATAACCCGCTTCACAGTATATTTTATTAATCATATCTATATCTATTCCCTCAACAATATCTTTTTCACTATCGTAAATTATGAAAGGCTCATAAGGTACCGTAGCTACAGTAATTCTGTTATCAGGATAATAATCTCTGACTATTTGTAAAAATTCAAAATTCACTTCTTCAAATTTACTTATACTGTTATTTAAATTGTCTACTGATTTAGTCTCTAATAATACCGATTGGTTTACATCAACGATTGATTTTGTGACTTCTTCAACCGAATGTGTTATCGAATTAATAAATTCTTTAAGATTATATATCTGTTCAACAATCTTTTTTGAATTAAGTGATATATCATTGGTTTTACTAAAAAGTTCCTTAGATACCTCTTCTATATTTTCAAAACTTACAATAGTTTTATCAATACTTATAGTTTGTTTTTCTATTTTATCAAGAACATCAATTAACTCTTCTTTAGTATCTAAGAATGAACTTCTTAATTCTTCAATAATCTCAGAAATAACAGAAGTAACTTCATTGGTTTCACCTGCTAACGCTCTTATCTCTTCAGCTATTACTGAAAAGCCCTTTCCATATTCACCGGCCCTGGCTGCCTCGATAGATGCATTTAATGCTAATAAATTAGTTTGCTCTGAAATATTATCAATTCTGCTTATTAAAGATTCTGCATTCAAAGTTTTTGTTTCTAAATCTGCAATTGAAGTGCTGGTATTATCCAATAAGCTTCTTACTCTTGATAATTCATCAATATTGTCTTTAAGCTCTATTATTTTAGTATGTATTTCATCGTGTGATTTTTTTGATATCTCTGATGAAGTTTCTGAATTGGCAAGATTTATTTCAACATTATTATAAATATCTTCTACAACATCTGATATGGATATCATACTTGCAGCCTGCTCCTCTGATTCTGACATTATATTTTCAACTTTATGTGATATCTCCTTCATTTCCATATATATTTCCTCAACCGAGAAAGAAAACCTGCTGATAAGTTCCAAATATTTATCAGATAAAACCATTTCCTTACTAATATCATTACCTGATTGTCTAATTAAACCTTTATTATTTTTATTAGTGAGTTTATAAATAATAAAACTCTCAATTAAAATAATCATTCCAAAAGCAACTGATAAATACGCCATCTTTTAAACTCCTTTATTTTTTTAAATCTATTTGTTAATGATGATTCCCGCTTTCATAGCACCATTCTTGTCCCTTAGCCAATCTTCTTTCAATATTGCATAAACTGCTGAGTCAGTAATCCCTGTGTTGTTTTTGCCTGCTTGCCTTAGTATACCCTCAAATTTCAGTCCGGATTTTATCATAACTCTGCCGGACGCAGGGTTCTTGGTATCGTGTCTTGCTTCTATCCTATTTACTCCCACCTCTTCAAAGAAGAACTTTATCAAAGCTTTAGTTGCTTCGGTAGTAATTCCTTTGTTCCAAAATTTTTTACCTATGCTGTATCCTATTTCAAACAGTTTTAAATCATCATAGAGCCTAAATGCTCCAATGCTTCCGACTGCTTCATTTGTGTCTTTTAGAACTATGCACCAATGATAATAATCATCTCTGAGAGAATCATTCACATATTCGGCAACAACTTTCTTGGTTTCTTCAATATTTTTATGAGTAGCCCAGGTAATATATCTGGTAACATCATCATCATTTGCCCAGTTATTAAACATATCTTCTGCATCTGATAATTTAAATTTCCTTAGAATCAACCTATCTGTTTCTATTGTTTTTGTACCCAAATGATTCATAATATTCACTTCCTCTTCTCCATAAATTATGTCTTATTATATTTTTCGCCCCATTTCCTGCCTTTCATTGCATATCCGCTGATAAATGTTATTAACTGTATTATACATAATTTTTAACATTTCACAATCACAAATGAAAAAAGCTGATGACATACCATCACCAGCCTTTTTTACTCTATATCTTATCTTTGAACTCTGCCTGTTCCGTCTCCTCCCATAAGCTTTTCCACATCGGATATGTTTACTCTGTTAAAGTCTCCTGAAATTGAATGTTTTAAACAGCTTGACGCTGCTGCAAATTCCAAAGCATCTGCTTTGTTTTTATATTTATTTAATCCGTAAATCAAACCTCCTGCAAAGGAGTCTCCTCCTCCAACCCGGTCTACTATGTCGCGTATTTCATATCTTTTACTCACATAGAAGTTTTCTCTGTCATTAAGACAAGCGGCCCAACCGTTAATATCGGCACTCTGGCTTTCTCTTAATGTTATGGTTATTATTTTCATGTTTGGATATGCCTCCAAAACTTTATCTGAAAGCTCTTTGTATTTATTTCTGTCTAACTCTCCGCTTTCCACGTTTACATCAATTGTTATCCCCAAAGATTTTTGACAATCCTCTTCATTGGCAACTATCACATCTGCATATTTTGCTAACTCAGTCATTACTTCAGGAGCCTTTTTACCGTAATTCCATAAGTTCTTCCGGTAGTTAAGGTCACAGGAAACAGTAATCTTTCTATTCTTTGCCTCACTTACACTTTTTAGTGAAAGCTCCATGGCACTTTCAGAAAGAGCAGGGGTTATACCTGTAATATGGAACCAATCAACACCTTCAAAAGCTGAGTCCCAGTCAATATCTCCGGGTTTTGCCAATGCTATTGCTGAATTGTCTCTATCGTATACAACCTTGCTTGGAAGTTGATTTGCTCCTCCTTCCAAGAAATAGATTCCTAATCGCCCTTTTCCTCTTAATATCCGTGACGTATCAACTCCAAAGCTTCTTAATTCTTTGAGGGCAGCATCACCCAACACATTATTTGGTAATACTGTTAGAAAGGCCGTATCTATACCATAGTTAGCCAATGAAACTGCCACATTTGCTTCTCCGCCGCCAAAAGTAGCTTTCAATAAAGGACTTTGAAAAAATCTTTCAACACCCGGCGCTTTAAGCCTAAGCATAATTTCACCAAACGTTAATACCTTCATATTATCACTCTCCTCGATGCTAACTCATTAACCCATTAGATGAATTGCAAAACCGCCTATTTCTCCCCTTAAATAAATAGCCTTTGTTTTGCCGTCAGAATCTGACTTACGAGTACTTTCATCAAATGTAATTCCAATTTCACTTAAATAAGCAATTGCCCTGTCAACTGAATTTGTTTTTATAGCAATATGCCCTTTCTCTCCTAAGAAGGGAGACTTCATAACTTCTACCGCTTGACCCGCAAAAATTGAAGAATTGCCCATTCTATAGTCAAAGTCAAAAATTTTAGAAAACTGTATTGCTACAGAGCTTGCCTCATCTATATCAGTACAATTAATCCCCACATGTCCTAAGGAAAAGCCTAGCATAGTTTGAATTGCTTCTTTTGTGAGCCTTTTTATTGTTTCAAAATCTCCGGAATCTATTAAATCGCTTTTCACCATCCATGAACCGCCGCAAGCCGCAACATTCTTTTGAGAAAGGTAAGTATTTAAATTTTTAGCATTAATACCGCCTGTAGGTACAAACTTCAGTGTTGTATAAGGTCCTCCCACAGCCTTTAAGTATTCTACTCCTCCTGATTGCTCAGCTGGAAAAAACTTTACAACCTCTAATCCCATTTCCAAAGCTGCTTCCATATCACCGGGTGTAGTAACTCCCGGAATAATTGTAATTTTGTTTGAAATACAATAACTTACAACCTTAGGATTAAAACCGGGAGTTACTATAAACTTAGATCCTGCATTTACAGCTTTATCCACTTGTTCAATAGATAATACGGTACCTGCTCCAACTAACATTTTCGGATAAGCTTTTACAATCCTCTTTATGGATTCTTCTGCCTCTTCGGTTCGAAATGTAACTTCTGCTAACGGCAGTCCGCCGTTTATGAGTGCATTTGCCAACGGAACTGCTTTTTCAACATCATTTATTTTAATTACAGGAACTATTCCATAAGATGATATTTTTTTTATTAGTTCATTCATAAACACACCTTCTTTTATGCAAATTCTACTTCCTTCCAACAAATGTCTACTCCTGATTCTTCGTGCAGTGCCTTAAGTGATTCTTCCACATCCTCGGGAAGGAACAATCCTTTTTTCAAAGTTCTTTCATATCTTTCCCATTCGATCTCTCCGGGATAATATATTCTGTCTGTTCCTTTTGCCAAAGGAGTTGTATGAAGAGTATCAATAACACTTTCTACCCTTTGACAAAAATGATTTGCATCCATAAATTTTGAAATATCTATGGCTATAAACATATGAGATACATCATTTTTACTTTCCATGGAAAATAACCAGCTCGGAACATCTTTCATAACACCGCCACCTGACAGCACTCCGGTCAAGAGCTCTACAAGCAGTGCAATTCCATATCCTTTATGTGCAGCCATGGGTTGCATGGCACCTTCTTCAGGATAATTGCCCGGATTTGTTGTAGGTAATCCGTCATCATCTGTAATCCATGTATCAGGTATTGAGATGCCGTCCTTTTTTGCTTGAATTACCTTTAAAGAAGCAACTGTGCTCATGGCAATATCTAAAAATATAGGTCTAAAGCGTCCTGCAGGAACGCTGTATGCTATTGGGTTATTACCGATTACCTTGCCTTTAGCCCCGGGTATTGTCATATTCGCATCAACATTGCTGCATACAATACCTATCATATTCTCTTTTGACGCCATATTTGCATAATAACCTGCTGCTCCGAAGTGAGAAGCATTTCGAACCAAGGTACATGAAATTCCGCAAGTCTTTGCTTTATTTATTGCAATTTTCATCGCTTTATAGGCAGGAACCATCCCTATTGATGAATCTGCATCTATCAATGCAAACCCGGGACCATCCGATATAAGATGGTAATTACCCTTTATATTGATACCTCCTACCCGCATTTTACGAATATAATTGTGCAAATTTTTACTACCGTGAGAATGTGTTCCGTATCCGTCGGTTTCACTAAGAACATCAGCTGTTATTTCAGCTTCTGCTTCATTCATTCCCTCTTTTATCAAAACTCCTTTACAGAATTCTTTTAAATCATTCAGTTTTATTACTTTATGTTTTCTTCGATTGCTCATGCTTCCTCCTAAACACCCCAATATGCTGAAAAACCTCCGTCTACGGGAATAATTGCACCGTTGACAAATGATGCTGCTTCCGAGCAAAGCCATAAAACCGCTCCTGAAATCTCAGATGGTTTACCATATCTCTTCATTGGTGTTTTTTCTAATACTCTCTTTCCTCTTTCTGTAGGAGCTCCGTTTTCATCTACCATTAAGAATCTATTTTGTTTTGTTAACAAGAATCCGGGTGCTACAGCATTAACGCGAATATTAACACAATAATTTTGATTAAAATGTACCGCCATCCATTGTGTAAAGTTTGAAACTGCTGCTTTTGCACCTGAATATGCAACAGTTCTTGTCAAGGGGTGATATGCTGCCATAGATGATATGTTAATTACGCAGCCATTTTTTGATTTTACAAATAATTCACCAAAAACTTGAGTAGTCAGAATTGCACCCATAACATTCAGGTTGAAAACCCACTTCAAGGATTCCAAGTCAATGTCAAAAAAACTATTTTCTTCTGAAGTAGTAGCTTCTTTTTTATTTCCCCCTGCACCATTAATCAAAATATCAATATTCTTAAAGTTTTCTTCAACAAAGTTTCTTGCGCTTAATAGACTTTTTTTGTCTAGAACATCTGCATTGCATGCGATCGCAATACCACCGTTCTTATTTATTTCATCTGCTAAAACTTTAGCTTTATCTCCGCTATGACCTAGTATTGCTACCCTTACACCGTTTGAGGCCAGGTCTTTTGCTATTTCACTGCATAATACCCCTGTCCCTCCGGTAATCACAGCAGTTTTTCCGGCTAAGCCGAAGTTTACATTCATTAATGAATTACTCCTTTCTGAACTGTTACATAGTCATTCCGCCATCTATCACTAGAACACTTCCTGTCATATATGCTGCTTCCTCGCTTGCTGCAAACATTACTGCATGAGCGATTTCTTCCACCCGTCCCAAACGTCCCATAGGCTGTCTTTCTACAAACATAGCTTCCATTTTTGCAGGATCGTCTGCTGTTCTGATTTTTTCTTCTATTGCAGGTGTGTATGTAGTACCGGGGCATATTACATTAACACGTATATTGTCATTCACATATTCTGCCGCGATAGCTCTTGAAAGTGAAACCACTGCTCCCTTAGATGCACAGTAGGCAATTCTGTCTACGTGACCTTTTAAAGCTGCTACCGAGCCTATGTTTACTATTACACCGCCGCCCTGTTTTTTCATATGCTCCACAGCATATTTGGACATTAAAAAGGGTCCTTTGACATTAACCTTCATTGTCAGTTCAAAAGCATCCACAGTAGTTGTTTCCAGATTTCCCGGAATTACAATTCCTGCATTGTTCACTAATACATCTATTTTTCCAAACCTTCATGAGACTCCTCCTAATTTGAATATTAATTTTATATTAAAATATGGGGTTGTAGGTTATTTGTAAACAACCTCAATTTTATACAAAAAATTAAAGTATTTAAATATTTAAATCGCACTGATGCTATTTCATATTGTGAAACCATATTCCGCACTATAGATTTTCTTTCATTATAACACTTTATGATAACATTTGCAAGAACTTTTAAAATAAAAAATCACCTTCTATCAGAAGAGGATGATTTTTTATTTTTATATTAAATTAGTTTATATCCCATTTCTTTGGATATTAAATTGGTGCATTGAATTACTTCTTTTGAAATAAAGCCAATTTTATCATCGGTAATTCTTGTGACCGGTCCGGTAACGCTTATAGCTGCAACCACGTTTCCGTTCATATCAAATATTGGTGCACCCACGCATTTTACACCGATTTCATTTTCTTCGTCGTCAATTGCATAACACTTTTCTTTTATTGTTTGCAGTTCCTTTTTAAACAAAATAAAATCAGTATTTGTATTTTTTGTTAATTTGATAATTTTACTGTTATTCCATACTTTTAGAACCTCATCTTCCGGCAGGAAAGCTAAAATTGCCTTGCCTGTAGCCGTGCAATACATTGGATTTCTTTTACCTATTCTGGATGCCATGCTTATGGTATTATTTGCTTCAACCTTATCAATATAAACAATGTCTGTATCCTCTCTAATTATCAAGTGTACAACTTCATTTACGCTTTCCATGAGCATTTTTGTATAGGGTCTGGAGATTTTCAACAAATCTAATTTATGGACTTTTTTACTTCCCAACTCAAACAGCTTGAATGTTATTTTATACTTGCTTGTTTCCTCCTCCCGAACAACATATCCTTTATAAATTAGGGTTGAAAGCAATCTATGGACAGTGCTTTTATGTAAGCTTACCAAATCGCTTATTTCAGTTATGCCTAAACCATCACTGTAATCCGAAAGCACTTCCAATATTGTTAGTGTTCTGTCTACTGATTGGACTAATTCCATATGATACCCCTTTGCTATATTCTTATTGTTTTATTATTTATAATATAACAAATTGTTCCACAATTCAACAACTATTTTTCATAATATGAAACTTTTTTAAATTAATAAAGCACCAAGTTGAATTTCCTTGGTGCTTTATTAACTTATTCTATAATTACCTTAGTATATTATCAGTTGTTACATTCATCATGATGCTTATGTTCATGACAAATTGAGCCTATCGATTCTAAATTGCCTTTTAAGTAGTCTTCGGCTGCAATTTTTGCTTGGCCTCTGGCACCAGTTATTACTTCAATGCCTTTTTCGTTGAATATTTCAATTGCTCCGCCGCCCATTCCTCCTGATATGATTACATTGTTAATCCATTGTTTACAGCTTCCACGGCTTTTTTATCAAAGGGTATTTGGCCTACAAAATCAATCTTTTCATTTTGACAAAATTGTTTTATCTTTTCATTGTTTTCAATATTGGTGTCATATTTATTTACGCAAACAGCTAATTTTGTATTAAACTTATTTGCTGTTTCAATTATCCTTTTCATATCGCTAATTCCCGACAAGGAAGGCTCTGCAACTATTAAAACCATTGTTACTCCGCTTATTGATGCAATTACAGGGCATCCTATGCCCGGGGAGCCGTCAATTATTGCAAAGTCTTCTTTGGAAGCAAGCTTCATATTTTTCTTTACTTCTGTTACAAGCATACCTGAATTTCCGCTTCCCATTTTTAATTCGGCGGTTGAAAAAACTTGATAACCTCTGAATAAGATCATGTCTCCTGCTTTATAAGGCATTAGAGTTATGGCTGAAGCAGGACAAACAGCTTTACAAACTCCGCATCCTTCGCAATCAAAGATGTTTACTTTATAACCATCATCATTTTTAATTGCATCAAATCTGCAGTTTTCATAACACAAATTACATTCAATACATTTATCCTTATCAATCACTGCCTTATCTAATCCGTAATAATCTGAATTCTCCGGTTTAGATTTTTGTTGCATGATCAAATGCAGATTAGGAGCATCTATGTCGCAGTCCGCGTAAGCATTTACATTTGAAAGTTTAATAAATGCACCGGCAACGGTTGTCTTCCCTGTGCCGCCTTTACCGCTTAGGATTAATAGCTGTTTCATTCAAACTCCCCCTTTATTGTTTTTAGCAATGAGGAGAAGAGGTTTTTATATTTTTCATTTTTTTCTGATGCAATTTCTGCATTTGAGTTTAATTTACCTAATTGATGCTCGAAAGGTATTTTACATAAAATTTTAATATTCTTTTTATTACAAAAATCTTCCGCCGGATTTTCCCCGTCTAAGCATTTATTTAAAACTGCACCGAAAGGTTTATCAAATAATTTAACTAAATCATAAACCATGTTGAAATTATGTACGCCAAATAAGGTGGGTTCAGCCACCAATATGCAGTAATCAACATCCTTTATGCTTTCCATAACGCTGCAGGAGCTTCCGGGAGGACAGTCAATAAAGGTATAGGGCTTATTATTAGCCTTCATTAACAGTCTCTTGATTATGCTTACTCCCGTTTCTTCACCGGGATTTAGACTTCCGGTATAAATATTAGAATTGTTAAAAACTCCCTCCTGTATTTCTCCTATTTCTTTATCTTTTTCAGATATAGCTTTTTCAGGGCATAAGAGCATGCATCCTCCGCAAGAATGACATATCTCTTCAAATACTAATATATTGTCTTTTATATGGGCAAGTGCATTGAACTTACAAAATTCCACACATTTCCTACATCCCTTGCATCTTTCTTTATCAATTTGAGGAATCTTTTCGTAAATTTTTTCTCTTTTCAAAATTTCAGGTTTAAAATAAAGATGACCGTTAGGTTCTTCAACATCACAATCAATATAATTTGAATTTTCGGCAACAAAAGTTAAGTTTACTGATACAAATGTTTTGCCTGTTCCGCCCTTGCCGCTTAAAACAGCAATCTTCATTTTATCTTCCCCTGTCACCATGAAATCCTGAATGTAACTCAGTTAATATATTGAGTTTATCATTTTTAAATCCATTTAAATTTTCTTCAATTGAATTATTTAATGCTTTATAAATTTTAACATTAGCTGCTATCAACACTTCTGCTGCATTTTGACCGCATCTTGGAGTTATTAATACATCGGCATTATTATCTACAATAATCTGAGCTGCTTTAATACCTGCACCGCCTTGACTGTTCGCCGCACTGTTATTGATAAAACTGCTTTCGTTATTTTCTGTATCATAAAGCATAAAATATGGTGTTCTGCCAAACGATACACATACATTTCCATCATCTACCGGAATTGCTATTCTCATAATTCCCTCCATGTTTATGACATATGCCAATAATAAATTATATATATATATAATCGGCATATGTCAACATTTATTTTTCTTTGCCATGAAAGCTTGAGTGAAATTCATTTAACAGAGATAGTTTATTTTCAATGAAATTATCTATATTTTCCTCTGCATTTCCTTCTTTGGCTTCGTAAATAAAAACTTCTGCATTTCTAAAAAATTTTTCTGCATTTTCACCACAGCGATTTGTAATTACTGCTCTTACACCATTGTCTACAATCACTTGTGCAGCTCT
>JAAYPY010000059.1 GCA_012519555.1 Tissierellia bacterium
AAGCTTTCCCATCTTGACCACCTCCGACCGGGTTCCGGCGGTCTTGAACCATTCCTGATAATACTTAGTATTATCTCAATAATACCTATTAAAATTCTGTCAAGTTCGCTGCCCCTAATATTAATTTGTCTTGCTACTAAGTTAAACCATGGTATTTGATTTCTAAATCTGTCATAAATCTGCCCGGCTTGTAACCTTCCCCCTTCTTGGCTAATTGTAAAGTTAACAAGAAAGCTTATCAGTATATCTGCAAGATTTCTGTTTAACCCCATTCGTTCCAGTTCTGAATATACATTGTTATGTTCCGAACGAATAATTTGCATGATTTGACGGGTATCTTGCTGATGACGAACAACAATATCCGGATTTATCAGTGGAAAAAAATCCTCATTTATAAATCTATTCATTATTACCTCCCAAAAATTAATCTCACTCTATTTTATTTAACGGAGTGAGATTTGTTCCCTTTAAAGAGGCCTTATTAACAATAATAATTATTGCTTATGCCACATGGAAGGCGAGACTAATGCTATTACCGGCAGCACTTCCAATCTTCCGATTATCATGCACAAGGCCATCGTAACCTTGCTTAAACTTGAGAACTGTGAAAAATTCCCTAAAGGTCCTATTTGCTCAAATCCTGAGCCTATATTGCTTATGGATGCCAAAGCTGCCGAAAATGTAGTCATGAAATCAAAGTTGTCCAATGACAGTATTACAATTGAAACAAATAATATGAATATATAGGCAAAGAAGAAAATCAAAGTATTATCTACTATTTCGTCATCTATAGATTTACCGCCTATTTTTATCTTGCTTACAGAGCTTGGATGTATAGCATGATTAACTTCTCTTATAACTGATTTAAAAAGTATCATTACTCGTATCAATTTTAAACCGCCTGTCGTTGAACCAGAGCATGCACCGGTAACCATCAATATAAACAAAACTATTTTGGACAACAAAGGCCACATATTTATATCTGTGGTTGCAAAGCCGGTAGTTGTGATTATGGAAGTCACATGGAAGGCTGAGTTTCTTATGGAATCGGATAGAGAAAAATTGTAAACAGGCAATATATTGAAGAATATTAAGAGTATGGCGAAAATAACAAAGATAAAATAGAACCTCAATTCCTCATTTTTAAGGAAGGACTTCCAGTTGCCCTTCAATGCCGCATAGTAAAGAGAGAAATTAATTCCGAATAAAAACATTAAGAACACTGTTATCCATTCTATAAATGAACTGCCGTAATGTCCTAAGCCGCCGGCTTTCACCGAGAAACCGCCTGTACCTGCGGTTCCGAATGCATGAATGACTGCATCAAATAAAGGCATGCCGCCTATTAAGAATAAGATTACCGTAACTCCTGTCATTACTCCATATATTATATACAATAATTTTGCTGTTTCTGAAAGTTTTGGAACTAACTTTCCTGAAGAAGCTCCCGAAAACTCAGCTTTCATTAAGAATATCGAGCGTGCTCCCAATGAAGGTGCTAAAGCCAAGGTAAAAACCAATACTCCCATTCCTCCAATCCATAGGGTAAAGCTCCTCCAAAACAAGATACTGCGAGGCAGTGTCTCTACGTTGGCAAATATGGTGGCACCTGTAGTAGTAAAGCCGGAAGCTGTTTCAAACAGAGCATCTATGTAATTGGGGGCAGCACCGCTGATGTAGTAGGGCAGGGCTCCGAATAATGACATCATAAGCCAGCTCAGTGCTACTGAAGCATAGGCTTCACGTTTTCTGATATTCAAGTTTACTTTAATGTTTTTCAACATGAGGCCTATAAACCCCAATAGGACTATTGATACAATAAATGCATTTCTGTCATAAGAGTTTTCTATTATTGAAATAATAAGGGATGGAACCATCAATACCGACTCCCAAAACAAAACCGTCCCAAGTACTTTCAAAACAACTTTTAAATTCATTTTTTCCTCAACTACTGCTCTTCCAATTTTTTGAGCCTTCTCCACAAGGTTGTAACACTGATACCAAGTTTTTCTGCTGCTAATTTTCTGTTTCCGTTTGTTTCTTGTAAAACTTTTTTTATTGTGTCATATTCAATATTTTTTAATACTCCCGAATTATCCGGAATTTCATCATCGTTTCTCTGCTCTATAATTGTTTTATATGCCGGTGTTCTGAATAATGCTTCAGATAATATTTCATCATTGATTTCCTTTTCATTTGATATGACTATGCATCTTTCTATCAAGTTCTCTAACTGCCGCACATTTCCCGGCCAATCATAATTAACAAGC
>JAAYPY010000001.1 GCA_012519555.1 Tissierellia bacterium
ATGTAGGATAAAAATACTTTAACAACCAAGCCCAAGGCTAAGTTTTTAACAGGGTGGAACTGTTTGTTTACAGACTGAAGTATGGCTGTAAATGCTTGAACCAAGGTCAAGAAAATCACCCCTATTGACATTATTTCCAAAAGTGCACCGGAACTTGCATGTTTTGCAGGACCTATAGATGGATACAGCAGTGCAATTATGGGCTCTGCCAGCATAAATAAGCCAATACCGCATGGAAGTCCTATGATTAATGACATTTTCACGCCGGCATTAGCAGTTTCATTTAACCTTTTAACTTGCTTTTTCGTAAATGCTTCGGTAATTGAAGGAACCAAGCTCATAGCAACAGCTGTTGAAAAAACTTGAGGGAAATTTATCAGTGTCTGTGCTGTTCCGCTTAATTCGCCAAACATATCTGTATATTCTTCAACAGTATAGCCGATTGCCGCAAGTCTATTTGAAACTATGAATGAATCCATGTTCCCCATAAGCGGTGCGATTGAAGCACCTATAGTTATGGGAATGGCAATGTATAAAAGGCTTCTGATTACATCTTGGACCGGCTCAGTTTTATTATTTTTCGATAAAGTAATTTCTCCTTTTACATTCTTTCTGTTAAAGAAGAACATGATATAAATCAATATAAGTGCTGCAATACCTCCTGCAGATGCACCAAAGGTAGCTCCTGCGGCAGCTTCTTCCAGTCCTGTGCCTACAAATGCATATGCTAAGTATAAACCTACGGCAACCCTGAAAATTTGCTCGATAAGCTGAGACAAAGCAATGGGAGTCATGTTCTGCATTCCTTGGAAAAATCCTCTGTAGGCAGATAATAAAGGTACTGCAAACAAGGCCGGAACCAATGACAACATAGAATAGTATGAGCCGGGAAACCCAAGAAAGGTAACTAAATTACGGGCAAAAACCAGCACAAAAATAGATGAAACAAATCCAATTAAAAACAAACCCCATCTTGCTACTTTGTAAACCTGGTATGCACCTTCGTAATTGTTGAGAGCCCTTCTTTCTGAAACCATCTTAGCAATAGCTGTGGGGAATCCTGATAAGGACACTACCAACAAAAGATTATATATATTATAAGCTGGCTGATAGTGACCTATACCTTCCGTACCTATTAGATTTGTCAAGGGTATTCTGTATACTGCCCCTAATATCTTTACAATAAGTCCTGCTATACTTAGTATTGCAGCACCCTTAATAAAATTTTCCTTAGACATGTTTCTCCCTTTCTACAAGTGTATATTAAATTTGGGGATATTCCACATATCCCGCAAAAACTGTCTCCACCAAAAATAGGTGTTTACTCTCAATTTAAGGACATTCCTCTGACCACCAAAGACTCTCCCAAAAGTAGAGTTGTGTCTCCATACCTTTTTCACTGAAATTTAGTTTATCACAGTTTATAATTCTTTTAAAGAGAAAAATGCTAATTTTATAATAGATTTTATTATTCGTGGCCGAAACCGTGAGCGAATATTTTTATTATTTTTAGTACTAAAATGGGAACTTTTTATACCTTATAAGTATTTTTATGGTATAATTTTATTATAATAATTGGCAGGAATTCCTTTTACCTCGCAGCTAATAAGGAGAATTTGATGGAAAGTCTGAAGGGTTCAATAGTTGAAACTATTTTTAGAAACTATGAAAATGGATACACCGTAGCTTTGTTGGAAACAAAAGATGAAGTAATAACACTGACGGGTACTTTCTCTAGGGATGTTTCCGGCGAAAGCATTGAAGTGTTTGGGAAAAGAGTAAATCATCCGAAATACGGTGAGCAATTTCAAGTTGACATGTATAGTACCATACTTCCCACAGACTTGGAGCAGATAGAAAACTACCTTTCCTCTGGTTTAATAAAAGGTGTGGGCAAACATACAGCAAAAAAAATAGTGAAAGTCTTTAAAGAAAATACCTTCGACATTATTCAGAACACTCCGGAAAAATTAACCGATATTGAGGGCATTGGCGAGAAAAAGGCAGACATGATTGCAAAGAGCTTTCAAGAACAGGCTGATGTAAAAGAAATTATGATGTTTTTGCAAAGCCATAATATCAGTACTAATTACAGCATTAAAATTTATAAGGAATACGGCAAAAACACAATAAATGTAATAAAAGATAACCCTTACAGATTAGCTGAAGAAATATACGGTATAGGATTTAAGTTAGCTGATAAAATAGCTGCATCCTTAGGTGTCGAGAAAGATTCCCCCTACAGGATCTCATCGGGAGTGAAATATGTATTGGCAGAATATGCTCTTAGAGGACACACATATACTCCTTATAAGTCGTTGGTAAAAGCTACTGCTGAGCTTCTTGAAACTTCAGTTAATAATATCGAAGATGAAATAAGGAACATGGCTTTCACCGATAAAATTCATATTGAAACTCTTGACTCGGAACTGGTAGTATATTACCTGCCCTATCACACTGCCGAAGTAAATGTATGTAAAAACTTAATAAATTTAGCAAACACTGACCAGGGCATCTCAGAAGAAGAAGTATTTATGTATTTAGAATCCGATGAAGACAATTCAATTGCTTTAACTGATATGCAAAAAGAAGCGGTAGTGCAATCCATAATAAACGGTGTTACAGTCATAACGGGAGGACCCGGAACCGGAAAAACAACGATAATTCTATCAATTTTAAAAATATTTGAAAAAATGAATAAAAAGGTACTTCTATGTGCTCCCACAGGGAGAGCAGCCAAACGTATAACCGAATCCACCGGAAGAGAGGCGAAAACCATCCACCGACTCTTGGAATATGCATTTGGAGAAGATGACAGCAACTTAACATTTAATAAAAATGAAAACTCTCCCTTAGACTGCCATGCCATTATAGTTGATGAAATGTCCATGGTTGATATCTTACTGATGAATAATTTGTTAAAAGCGCTAAAAAGGGGCACAAGGCTGATAATTGTAGGAGATGTGGACCAATTACCTTCTGTGGGAGCGGGAAATGTTTTAGCCGATATAATTAAAAGCAATACCATAAAAACTATAAGGCTTGATATGATTTTTAGGCAGTCTCAAGGAAGTATGATCGTTCAGAACGCGCATGCCGTAAACAAGGGAACAATGCCTTTATTAAACAAAAAAGATTCCGATTTTTATTTTATTAGAGCAAACAATACGAGCAGTATTGTGGAACTGATAGTTGAGCTGTATAAGGAACGCCTGCCTTCCAAGTACGGTTTTATTTCAATGAAAGATATACAGGTGCTTTCTCCAATGAAAAAGGGCGATGCCGGTGTTATAGAGTTAAATAAGAAAATTCAGGCGGCAGTTAATCCTCCTTCTAAGATGAAAAGAGAAAAAACGTTCGGCAAATACACCTTCCGTACAGGCGATAAGGTAATGCAGGTAAAAAACAATTATCAGACAGAATGGAAGCTTACAGATAATAATTTTGTCACCGGAGAAGGTATATATAACGGAGATATAGGAAGTATAATATTTATAGATGAGACCGAGCAAGAAATGCATGTATTATTCGATGATGAAAAAGAAGTAGTATATTCTTTCAGCCAGTTGGATGAATTAATTCTTGCCTATGCCACGACGGTGCATAAAAGCCAGGGAAGCGAGTTCCCTGTTATAATTATGCCCATGGTATGGGGTCCTCCCATGCTTCTTACGC
>JAAYPY010000060.1 GCA_012519555.1 Tissierellia bacterium
ACGTAAGTCAGGATGTCATAGTAAGAGAAGCAGACTGCGGAACTAACGATGGCATAGAAGTTGAAGATTTTATTGACGGTAAAGAAGAAATTGAAAAATTAAGCGAAAGATGCGCCGATAGATTTGCTGCAGATGATGTAGTAAATACTGAAACAGGTGAAATATTTGTTAAAGCAGGCGAGTTTATTTCTGAAGAGATGGCTATAAAAATTCAAAATTCCGGAATTAAAAAAATCAAGATAAGAAGTGTTCTCACTTGTAAAACAATCCACGGAGTATGTACAAAATGTTACGGTACCAATCTTGCCACGGGTAAGCTCGTCAATGTGGGAGCAGCAGTCGGCATTATTGCTGCACAGTCAATCGGTGAACCGGGTACACAGCTTACTATGCGTACTTTCCATACGGGAGGTATTGCAGCAGTAGATTCAGATATCACTCAAGGTCTTCCTCGTATCGAAGAATTATTTGAAGCGAGAAAACCGAAAGGTCAGGCAATAATTTCAGAAATTCCCGGAAAGGTAACAATAACGGAAAAAGCACACAAAAGAGAAGTTACAATTACTAATTACGAAGATAAAGAAAGCAAGACATACTTAATACCTTACGGTTCTAAAATTTTAGTAATCGAAGGTGATTATATTGAAGCAGGAGATAAAATTACAGATGGTTCAATAAATCCTCATGATATTTTGAACATTAAAGGTATGAAAGCATTGGAAGCATACATTTTAATGGAAGTTCAAAGGGTTTATAGGATGCAGGGTGTTGATATCAGTGATAAACACGTTGAAGTTATTATCAGACAGATGGTTAATAAGGTAAGAATTGAAGAATCCGGAGATACATCATTACTTCCGGGAAGCTTGGTTTCAAATTATGAATTTGCTCAACAAAACGAAGCAGCCATAAAAGAAGGAAAAGAGCCTGCAACAGGCGAAGTTGCACTTTTGGGTATCACCAAATCATCACTTGCAACAGATTCATTCTTGGCTTCTGCATCATTCCAGGAAACCACAAGAGTTCTTACAGATGCAGCTACAAAAGGAAAGGTTGATAATCTTATCGGCCTTAAAGAAAATGTCATCATCGGCAAGCTGATACCGGCAGGCACAGGTATGAAAAAATATAGGAATATTGGCATAACGGTGGATGATTCCGTGAAACCGATAGATGATGTAATTTAAGAGGTTTAAAGGTAAGAGGAGTGTCGCCAAAAATAGTGTTTGACATCTAAAAAATAAGATGATAGAATACTTGAGTGCAAAAAGGTAGGGAAAGGTGTGGGGACACACCTCTTCTATGTCCTCGAATAGTGGTGATTTAAATGTTTACTGATAAAAAAATAGTTATTGGAAGGAAGCAGACTTTGAGGGCTTTGTCAAGAGACGAAGCAGAAACCATTTATTTGGCAAAGGATGCTGATTTGCATGTTACTAAGGAAATCGCAGATATTTGCAAGGAAAAAAATATTGAAATAATTTATTACGATAGTATGAAAGAGCTTGGAAAATCTGCGGGTATCGGTGTAAACGCAGCGGCAGCTGCCGTTTTAAAATAAAAGATTAAGAAAAGGAGGTGTACGAATGCCATCAATTAACCAGTTAGTGAGAAAAGGAAGAGAGCAGGTTACTTATAAATCCGATTCTCCGGCATTGAATGTAAGCTATAACACTCTAAAAAAGAGAATGAATGAATCAAATTCGCCTCAAAAAAGAGGAGTATGCACATCAGTAAAAACTGTAACTCCAAAGAAGCCTAATTCAGCACTTAGAAAAATTGCCAGAGTAAAATTAACAACAGGCATGGAGGTTTCAGCATACATCCCTGGTGAAGGACACAATTTGCAGGAGCA
>JAAYPY010000061.1 GCA_012519555.1 Tissierellia bacterium
CCTCCGCGGCGGTACAATTTGATTATGAACTCTGGAACTTAGTTTTGCAATATTGTTCTGGAATTTGTTGCGTAGGTAAGTTCCAGTCTCGCCACTCTACTCTGGAAGTTACTTTTGCAATTCACGAATTTTACAAATATAAACATTATATCTTGACATTAGTTATAATTAATTATAAAATATACTATAATCAAGTTTTAAGAAAACTTATTAATTCAATGATAATATAAATAGTTTTAGAAGATACACATTTTTTATTAGGTATAAGGAAAAATGTATATATTTCGCAGCTTGAAAATTTAATATGGGAGGTGCTGAATTGTTCGAAGAAATAATAGTCGGTATTATCTGCGCAATAATAGGTATAATTATAGGATTTTTTATTCGTAAAAATATATCTGAAAGCAAAATAGGTAGTGCTGAAATAGAAGCTAAAAGAATAATCGAAGACGCAAAGCAAAAAGCCGAAACAAGAAAAAGAGAAATACTTGTCGAAGCAAAAGACGAAGCTCACAGGTTAAGAAATGAATATGAAAGAGAAAACAAAGAAAGAAGAAACGAGATTCAGAGATCTGAAAAAAGGCTGATTAAAAAAGAAGAAATGTTGGACTCTAAAAGCCTTGCAGTAGAGAAGAAGGATGAAATGCTTCAAAAGAAGCTGAAGGAAGTAGAAATGAAGCAAGAAAAGTTAGAAGCAATTCATCAAAAACAAATTGAGGAACTTGAGAAAATATCCGGACTTTCAACAGAGGAAGCCAAAAACATCCTGATTGCAAACATAAAACGAGAAGCTGAACAAGAGGCAGCAATAGCAGTTAAGGAAATCGAAAGGGAATCAAAGGAAACTGCAGAAAGAAAAGCACGTGAAATTATTACATATGCAATTCAGAAATGTTCTGCGGACCATGTAGCAGAAACCACTGTATCTGTAGTAGACCTGCCTAATGATGAAATGAAAGGCAGAATTATCGGAAGGGAAGGTAGAAATATAAGAGCCTTGGAACAACTTACAGGTATAGATATTATAATAGATGATACACCGGAAGCAGTAGTAATTTCCGGATTTGACCCTATCAGAAGAGAAGTAGCCAGATTAGCACTCGAAAAATTAATTGCAGATGGAAGAATTCATCCTGCAAGAATTGAAGAGATGGTTGAAAAGGCAAAAAAGGAAGTAGATCAAATAATTAAGGATGAAGGTGAGCAAGCAACCCTCGATACCGGAATCCACGGTCTTCACCCGGAAATGATTAAATTACTGGGCAGGCTAAAGTTCAGAACAAGTTACGGGCAAAATGTATTGAAACATTCCATTGAAGTATCATATTTGGCAGGTATTATGGCTGCTGAATTAGGCGCTGATGTAAAAGTTGCAAAGCGAGCAGGCTTACTGCATGATATAGGAAAGGCAGTGGATCATGAAGTTGAAGGCCCTCATGTTACAATAGGTGAAGACTTAGCCAAAAAATACAAAGAAGGTAAAGCTGTAATTCATGCTATAGCAGCTCATCACGGGGATACAGAGCCACAAACCATTGAAGCTGTCTTAGTTCAGGCGGCAGATGCAATATCAGCTGCAAGACCTGGAGCAAGAAGAGAGACTTTAGAAACTTATATAAAGAGGCTTGAAAAGTTAGAAGAAATATCAAATTCATTTGAAGGGGTAGAAAAGTCTTTTGCAATACAAGCGGGAAGAGAAGTAAGAATAATGGTTAAACCTGAAGTTACGAGCGATACCAGCATAGTTTTAATAGCAAAAGATATAGTTAAGAAAATTGAAGAAGAAATGGAATACCCGGGACAGATTAAAGTCAATGTAATCAGAGAAATAAGAGCTACAGAATACGCTAAGTAAGTTTCGAAAAATATGGAAGTAAACAAGATTGTTTGCTTCCTTTTTTAATGGATGTATATGATAAAAGGAAATTAAGCTTGGCAAATCTTGCTATGGTTAACATAACATAATTTATGACAACCAAAATTAAAAAGCACCACCTAAAACAATTTGATGAAATTTTAACTATATTGTAAATATCAAGCACATTTGTTATACTAGATGAAAATATTCAATACTTGGAGGAAGTTGTGGGAAAAAGGAATTTTACAAATGAACAATTATCTGAAATGCTCTATAAAGCACTAAAAAGCCGGGTGCCCATGGACATTATAAGTGAAATTGACAGAGAAGTTACTGTTGATGATGCCTATGATATTCAATTATTAAATGTTAAAAGGGCATTGGAAGATGGAGAAATTATCAGCGGCAAAAAAATCGGTCTTACTTCCAAGGGCATGCAGGAATTGTTAGGCATCACTGAGCCTGATTACGGTCATTTATATGCAAGCACGGAAGTGCAAAACGGCGGTCTTGTTGATATGGATACTCAAGCAATAAGACCTAAAGTTGAAGGAGAAGTAGCCTTTGTTTTAAAAGAGGATTTAAAGGGTAGGGGAATAACAGTGGAAGATGTCTATAAGGCAACCGATTATGTATGTGCATCCATTGAAATAGTAGATTCGAGAATTAAAGACTGGAAAATAAAATTAGTAGATACTATTGCAGACAACGGCTCAAGCAGCCTATATGTGTTAGGAGATAAAAAGGTTAAGATAGACAGTGTTTCATTGCCTGATATTGAAATGACCCTTTATAAAAATGGGGAAGCTGTAAACAGCGGAAGCGGTAAAGAGGTCTTGGGCAACCCTGCAGTAAGCGTTGCTTGGTTAGCTAATAAACTGTGTGAATACGGCGTTACCTTAAAGAAGGGAGAAGTTATTCTATCAGGAGCTTTTACAGCATCACCTGAAGCATTTAAAGGCGATGTGTTTGAATGTGTATTTAGTGAATTAGGAAGTGTAAAAGTAGAATTTAGATAATTATTATTAGGTCCTCTTTATAAGGATAAGGAGGATTTTTTACTTCTAAAAAAAATTAATATGATGTCTTGAGAGAGAGGTACAGTAATAAGTTACAAAATATTAAAAAACGAGAATATTGATAGATTTATTATTTGTCGCTAAATGCTAATTTAGCGACATAATATATCAAAAATATGCGCTTTTGCGGAAGGCCTCTACTTTTTGCAATTTCAACCTTTTTCATGATTCTTAATCAATTATAAAATTTTTCTTTGATAATTTCCATTCATAAATTTATATTTGATGTAATAATTTTTTAATAATTTCTCTCTACATTTGAAAATAATTATTATAATATAATTTATTATTTTTTTATTAACTCCTGTCATTGCTTCTGCTATGTCATTGCGACAGATTCTATGAATGACATGGCTATGCTTGTTCTGAAGGTTTGGCTTTTTTATGCTGCAAGTTACAAAAACTAATTAATTTGATTTTTTGTGTCAAAAAAGCTCCAAGTTAAGTAACCGGCTATAATTTCAAAAACATGCCTAAAAAACGAGGCTTTAAAATGCGATTTAAGGCACGAAATTTTATTACGCGACCATTTATACCCTTTAAATTAAGCTCGTTTTTAATTAATATGCTATAATTCGATTCAAATATATTTATAAAGTACGAGATATCCAAAGAGAAGTTTTCAGTCGATCTTACATCAGTCAGAGTTAAATATCAGTGATAAGCAATCAGCAAGTATAACATATACTAAAATAAGCTTGTCTTTTTCCTAATTCTTCTATATAATTAATGCATAAGAATTTTGCGACATTTTTGAAGAAAAAAGGAGAAAAGCATGTACATAAATTATAATGATCTATGCCCTCCCCCGCTGAGTGATTTTTTGGAATACTCAATTGCTATTAAGGGCAGAGCGGATAAAACTGTTAGTCAATACTTTCTTGACCTTCGTACCTTTTACAGGTTTCTTGTAATCAGATTCAAATTAAGTTCGGATGTTAAAAATTTTGAAGAAATAGATATTTCCCCTGTTACATTAGATATAATAAAGAAAGTAAAAATTATGGACCTTCATTCTTTTATTGCCTATACGGACAGGGAAAGAAAAAATTCAAACCGTACAAAAGCTCGAAAAATGTCAGCACTTAGGTCATACTTTAAATATTTACATACCATAGTAAAGCTTATACCTGAAAATCCGGCACTTGAATTAGAAACTCCAAAAAACAAAAGCCGTCTGCCGGTAGCATTAACGCTGGATGAATCAAGGAGTTTATTATCATCAATATCCGGCTCCAATGAAAAACGTGACTATGCCATTATTATGTTATTTTTGAATTGCGGTCTGCGTTTATCAGAGCTTATAAGCATTGATATTGATAAAATTAAGGGTGACACCTTGACTGTAATAGGTAAAGGCAATAAGGAAAGAACCATATATTTAAATGATATTTGTATAAAAGCTATAGAAGAGTATTTGGAAGTGAGGCAAGAACCGAAAAAAGGACATGAAAAAGCCCTTTTTATAAGCAACCGAAGAACCAGGTTCTCACAAAAAGGCATACAGCATATGTTGGACAAGTATTTAACTTTAGCAGGACTAGCAGGGAAAGGATA
>JAAYPY010000062.1 GCA_012519555.1 Tissierellia bacterium
GTATCAATAAAAAACTGACACACCTTATAAAAATAAGGTGTGTGTTTTTTAATCTTCTAATTCCTTTAATTCGTCCATATCTATGTCTATATCTTCATCTTTATGTTTATAGGCACCTTCTTCCACAACTTTCAGGTCTTCGCCTTTAATTTCTTCCACTTCTATCGTCCCGTCACTTTTTATAACATTTACTTTTGCAGTTACAAACAGAGGATTGATATCTAAAACTATCCCTGTTTTATTTGTCCCCAGCACCTGTACTTTGTCTCCCAAATCCGGGAGCTTCTTAATATTTTCTTCATAAACCTGATGCTCATAGTTTAAACAGCACATAAGGCGTGAGCATATTCCCGATATTTTGGCGGGATTTAAGGACAATTTTTGCTCTTTAGCCATTTTTATGGATACAGGATAAAATTCCCCTAAAAATGAGGCGCAGCACATGTGTCTTCCGCAAGGGCCGATACCGCCTATCATTTTTGCTTCGTCTCTTACGCCGATTTGCCTTAATTCTATTCTTGTTCTGAATATGGCCGCCAGATCTTTTACCAATTCCCTGAAATCTATTCTGCCGTCAGCCGTGAAATAGAAAATAACCTTGTTATTATCGAAAGTGTATTCTATATCAATGAGCTTCATTTCCAATCCATGCTCTTCTATTTTTTTTAAGCATATATCGAAAGCTTCTTTTTCTTTTTCCGTATTTTCTTGATTTATTCTTATATCCTCTTCTGTAGCAATCCTTAATACTTTTTTTAATGGTTGAACTATATTTTCTTCCTTAACCATTTTGGGACCTACTACAACCTGTCCGTATTCGATTCCTCTTATTGTTTCTACTATTACAAAATCTCCATTGTTGATCCACTTTTTCTCAGGATCAAAATAGTATATCTTGCCGGCTTTTTTGAATCTTACGCCAACTACCTTTATCATTTAAAGTCCTCCTGAATCTTTAAAATCATATTATCTATTGCCATTTTATAGTTAACATTACTCTTTATATTGTCGCTTATATTCTGCATAAATTCAATTATATCTGAATCTGCCTTCATTTTTTTTTCGTGAATTTTTAAGAGTTCGATACAATCCTTGTTTATTACAAGGTGTCCTATATTGTTATTCACAAACATTATATCTCTTATCCACATTATCATTATTTCTATTATTGAATCTATATTATCTTTTTGTTCTTCAAAGTAATTTTCTAATTCATAAATTATTTCCGAATCTGAACTTATGATTCTATCAAAAATTTTGATTATTTCTTCGCGTTTTTTGAGAATATCATCTTTTCCTTGAATAATATTTATTGCCTTATTGAGTATTCCTTTTGAATAATTGGCTGCTAACTCAACTTTTTCATCATCAAAATCTTTCAAATATAACTTGATTGTTTCTTTACTTACATTTCTGAATTTGAGTTCTTGACATCTTGAAACAATCGTTGGAAGAAGTAAACTTGAATTCACGGTCAGGAGTATCATGACCGTATCTCCGGGAGGTTCCTCCAAAGTCTTTAAAAATGTATTAGCTGCCTGAAGAGTCATCAAATGGGCATCCTTTATTATATAGACCTTTCTTTCAGCCTCATATGGCTTTTTGTATATAGAATTAATCAGTTCATCAATGTCTTCTCTTTTAATACCACCTCCATCTTCATTAATAATGTGCAAATCGGGGTGGTTAAAAGAATTTATCTTTATACAGTTCTTGCATTCATTGCATGGATCCTTATGGAAATTTAAGCAAAAAAGTGACTGGGCAAATATTAAGGCTAATTCAAATTTACCCATGCCTTCAGGTCCTTCAAATAAATAACAATGAGATACTTGATTGTTATCTATTGACTTAATCAAAGATGTTTTTATTTCTTCTTGTCCTGCCACTTGGCTGTAAAGCATGACTTTCTCCTTAAATCTTTTCAAATCTTTCTACGGGAGTTACAAACACAACAGCTCCGCCCACTGTTACCTCAATAGTTTGGGGTAAATATCCTCCTACGGTGCTAAATGAACTTGGAGGTATGGCAGCAGTAACTTTCTTCTTGGTCTTGCATATCTTTCTTATTATTTCAATTGCTTCGTCAACCTTGTCATCTTCAATCCCTGAAATCACAGTTGTATTCCCGGAGCTTAAAAAGCCGCCAGTTGATGACATTTTGGTGGATGAAAAACCATTTTCTCTCAATGCGGAAATCAACTTGTTAGCATCATCATTTTGCACGATTGCTGTTATCAGCTTCATAAGAACCTCCTTATATAGTTAATAAACCTTTTATTTCTTCAAATATTTCATCGATTGTCCTTTCACCGTCAATGGTTATTATTTCCGGAAAATATGATGAAAGCTCCTTATATCCTTCATAGACGCTTCTGTGAAAAGAAATATCCTCATTTTCCAGCCTGTCTCCACCGTCAATGCTAAGCTTTCTTTTCAATGCTTTTTCGGGGTCAACATCTAAGAAAATTACCAAATCCGGCTTAATTCCCGCTGTTGCAAAATCATTTATTTTTTTTACCTCATCAATACCAAGGCCTCTTCCAAGGCCTTGGTATACCAAACTTGAATATACATATCTCTCGCTTATTACAACTTTCCCTGCTTTAAGCCAGGGTATTATCTTTTCAGATATCAGCTGTGCTCTTGATGCAGCATAAAGCAAAGCTTCAGTTCTGTAATCCATTTCAGTGTTATCTCTGTCTAAAATCAGCTCCCTGATTTTTTCACTAATTTGTGTGCCTCCCGGCTCTCTGGTAAATTCAATAGCATGGCCTTTTTCACTAAAGTATTTCCCTATTTTATCTGCCATGGTACTTTTGCCTGAACCGTCAGAACCTTCCAATACTATAAATCTTCCTTCCATTTAACAACTCTCACTTGATTATTTTTGTTAACACCATTTACGTTAATACCATTTTCCAACATAATTTTAACATAGTCAATTGTATCTTGAACAATGATTTCTCCGGGACAAACAAGAGGTATTCCCGGCGGATATGGTATGATGAATTCTGCAGCTGTCTTGCCAATAGAATCGTCCATATTCAGAAGCATGTTTTCTGCATAAAATGCTTTCCTCATTTTTCTTTCGTGTTGCAGTTTAGGGAATGCTTCGATTTGAACAATTCCTCTTTTTTCCTTACTTTTGGATTCCTCAATGTAAATCTCTTTTACAGCATCAAAAAGTCTGTCAATATCTTCAGGCTCATCTGTTGCTGTAACATAACCTACAGTATACTGCAAGTCAGCAAATTCCATCTGAATCTTATATTTATACCTTAATATATCCTGAAGCTCCGTACCTGTTATACCAAGCTCGCTCATGCTGATAACAGCCCGGGTTGCATCAAAATCATACAAGCCTTCGCTAATTAAGAAGTCATCTTCAAGTACATTGATTCCCATATTTCTAAGTTCCAATGTTCTTTTTTTGAATACTTCAATATTTCTTTTTAATCTTTCTTCTCCGTGTTCAGCCATCCAATGAACGGCATTTTCAATTGATGCCATCAAAATATAGGATGGTGAAGTTGTCTGCAGCATCCTTAACATAGTTTCTATATTGTTGATATTTACCCTGTCGGAGCATATATGCAAAATTGAGCCTTGAGTAAGGCAAGGCATGGTTTTATGTGTGCTTTGAGTAACTATGTCTGCTCCGGAGTTTTCCGCAGGCGGCGGTAAAAGCTCCTTGCAAAATTGAAGATGCGAGCCATGGGCTTCATCTATCATCAAAATCTTACCGTGCTTATGAACTATTTCTGCAGCTTTTTTCACATCAAAACAAATACCGTAAAATGTAGGGTATGTTAATACAACCAATTTTATATCCGGATTATCGGTTAGCATTTGGTCAAGCTTATCCAAGCTTATACTGAAATTTAAACCATACTTCTTATTAAAATCCGGATACAGGTAAAACAGTTTCAAATCTCCTAATATACAAGCATTGTAAACAGACTTGTGACAATCCCTTTGCACAAGTATTTTATCACCGGGATTTGTACATGCCATAATTGACGAGATGATGCCACAGGATGTTCCATTTACAACCATGTATGATTTTTTGCTGCCATACACCTTGGAAATATAGTTCATTGCATCTTTTAGAAAGCCTGTGGGATAATGCAAATTATCTGTTCCAAGCGTTTCCGTAATGTCAAAAAAATTTAGATTTTTTTCAAGCTCACCTAAAATTTCCGGTTTTCCTTTGTGGCCCGGCATGTGGAAATTTGTATCTACTTCGCTTCGATACTGTTTAATACCTGAAATAATATTACGTTTTTCCATCTTTTTATCTCCCGTATACTAATAAATAAATTTTAGCTTATTTATCCGGATGTTGGGATTAGTGCTTCAGCTCCTTTGAGTTATAATTTTTTGTTTCTTTTTTTAGAAATGCTGTTAGTGGTATGAACAGTTTCAACCGTAAGTACCACAGTTATTGAGAAAAACATCATTGCAATTGAAAATAGTACAATATATTCAAGCCACATACAATCACCTTCCTCTACACATTATATAACAGCACCTTATCATTGTCCAATAAAACTTGAATGTTTCTTATATTAGCAGTTTAACCAACAATAGAGCAATAAATCCCGGTACACCTAAAATTCCTATAATTAGGGCTGTAAATTCATTTATACCTATATAAAACCCGGTATATTGTCCGAAATAATTGAATATTATTAAAATTAATGCACCAATAAGAGAATTTAAAATTATTTTTCCTATAAGCTTTAGCGGCTTAAAGAATATCCATGAGGTCATGAAAATAAGCATTATTCCTGCCGTATAAGCTAATATTATACCTAAATCCGCTCCAGTCACAACAACCTCCACTAATAAATTATCCGGTAACTCCGGTTTATTAATTTTATGAAGTTGTCCTTATATTTATGTCATTACAATGTACAATTATGCGTATCCCTTAAGTCACTTAATCATATTTTTCTTCTTCTTTTATTATTTCTATCTCTTCTGACTCGGTCAATTCATCTTTGAACTTACTTTTTAGTTTTTCAGGTATTTTCATATATTTGTTGACTAAAAGAGCGATGAAAATACCAATTGAGGTATCCAGCACTCTGTTTATCGTATATAGCATATAGCCTTCGTCATGATTCATGGAGGTCATTATAATCAAATACACAACGCAGCAAATCGCCACAGCTTGTTTCATATTTATTGTTACGCAGATTTGAATCAATATCATAATTCCCAAAGGTATAATAAAAATTAATATCTTATCATCAAAAAACGTATTGACTATAAACAAGATCAGAGCTGCTGACAACCCTCCGATTATTGTTCCTATAATCCTTGATATTCCTATTTTCATAGAATCGACAATTGTATTCTGCACACATATGACTGCAGCCATGCAGGCGATTAAGGCATTGCCCCGGTCAATTGCTTCAAAAAACAAGAGACATATAAAAACTGAAAGTGTTGTTTTAATATTGCGCATACCTATTTTTATCAAGTCAGCCCTCCGAATAAATTACCCACAATAAATAGAATTTACACATATTGTAAATAATATTTATATATTTGTCCAGCAATATATAATAATATTTTACACAAATCTTAAAATGTATTATAATGAATACGAGGTATTCATTGTATCGGTGTGAAGCAAGCCTATTCAGCGGCTTGCACTTATGATATAATATAAACATATTTAACATACAAAGGAGACTGTTATGGAAAGAATGGTTGGAACTGTTGTCAGGGGATTAAGGGCTCCAATAATCACAAAAGGTGATGATATAGTTGAAATAACTGTTGATACAGTAATTAAAGCCTCTAAATGCGAAGGTTTTTCCTTGAGAGATAAAGATATAGTAGGTCTTACGGAAGCAATTGTTGCCAGAGCTCAAGGTAATTATGCCAGTGTTGATCAGATAGCACAGGATGTTAAACAAAAATATAAATGTGACACTGTAGGTTTAATTTTTCCAATTTTGAGCAGAAACAGATTTGCAATTTGCCTTAAAGGAATTTCCAAGGCATTTAAAAAAATATATCTTATGTTCAGCTATCCTTCAGATGAAGTAGGAAATCCTTTAGTAGATTATGACCTTCTTGATGAGAAAGGAATTAACCCTTGGACGGATATACTGACTGAACACGAATTCAGAAATCACTTCAAAAATACCAAACATGTTTTTACGGGAGTGGATTACACCCGGTATTATTCTGATATTATCAGAGAAAGCGGTTGTGAAGTTGAAGTTATTTATGCAAATAATCCCACAAGTATTTTAAATTATACCAAGAATGTTTTAGCCTGTGATATTCATACACGAAAGAGAAGCAAAAGGTTGTTGAAGGAACAAGGGGCGGAAATAGTATACGGCTTGGATGATATTTTGAACACATCAATAGGCGGCAGCGGTTATAATGAAAAATACGGACTTTTGGGATCAAACAAAGCCACTGAAGATACGGTGAAGCTTTTTCCCAGAGACTGTCAAGCATTGGTCGAAAAGATACAAGTAGAATTATATAAGTTGACAGGTAAAAAAATTGAAGTTTTGGTATACGGAGACGGAGCTTTTAAGGACCCTGTAGGAAAGATCTGGGAATTGGCAGACCCGGTTGTTTCTCCTGGATTTACGGATGGACTGAATGGTACTCCCAATGAATTTAAGCTCAAATATTTAGCAGACAACCAATTTTCACACCTTAAAGGCAATGAGCTGAAAAAAGCAATTTCCGATTATATTATGAATAAAGACTGTGATTTAAAAGACAGCATGGAGTCCCAGGGAACTACTCCAAGAAGACTTACCGACCTCATAGGTTCACTTTGTGATTTGACATCAGGAAGCGGAGATAAGGGAACTCCCATAGTTTATATCCAAGGATATTTTGATAATTATTCGGTATAAAGATGCCCTAATATAAGGAAAAACCGTGGGGTACCCCGTGGCTACACAGTCTCGTTCACCAATTTATTTGCTCCTTACGTCGCATAAATTGGGAACTCGTTGCGAATGACCTACCAACCATTTTTCCGAAAAAAGACTCGGAAAAATGGGGTTAGGGCATCTTTACTTGAAACTATATTGAGATATTAAATCCTGCTTGCAATCCCACAATTCCTTAGACAAATCAACATAGTAATTATGAGGATTCGTGAATCTTTTTATTTCTCCCCACAGGTTATCGACCTTTTTTTTGCAATATTCTCTGATATCATTTAGGCTGGGACTTTCATAGACACATTCTCCGTTTATGAAAACGGGTACCTGAAGGTTTTTCGCATAAAATCTTGTAACCCTCTTCTTTTTCCATGTATGAATTTCATCAAATATTGTATATGGTTTTGAATCAACTATTATTTCATCAGCCAAGGTTATTACATCAGCTATGGGACTGTTAGTTTTTTTGTCATAAAGCCTCCACACCTTTTTATAGCCGGGATTAGTTATTTTTTCTTCATTTTCCGATATTTTAATCTTAGGTATAACCTTTCCGTCCTTTTCAACTGCAACTAATTTGTAAACACATCCGAATACAGGCTCTGATTTAGCTGTGATCAATCTTTCTCCAACACCAAAGGAATCTACTTTTGCACCCTGGTCCAATAAATCGGAAATGATAAATTCATCCAAGCTGTTTGATGCAACAATTGCACAGTCATGCAATCCTGCCTCATTGAGCATTTTCCTGCATTTTTTACTCAAGTATGCTATGTCGCCGCTGTCAATTCTTACTCCCTTAAGCCTTTTGCCCATTGGTTCCAATACTTCCTTGGCTACTCTGATTGCATTTGGTATTCCGCTTTTAATAACATTGTAAGTATCAATCAGCAAATTGCAATCATTAGGATAACATTCAGCATATGATTTAAATGCTTCATACTCACTTTCAAACATTTGAATCCATGAATGAGCCATGGTTCCCAGGGCCGGAACACCAAAGGCTTCATCAGCCAATGTTGTGGCAGTTCCCACTACCCCACCTATATAAGCAGCTCTTGCGCCGTATATTGCGCCATCATAACCTTGGCTCCTTCTTGCACCAAATTCCATTATCGGTTTACCCTTTGCAGCTCTTACCACTCGGTTAGCTTTAGTGGCAATTAAGCTTTGGTGATTTATTGTTAAGAGCATCATGGTTTCAATTATTTGTGCATCAATTGTTTTAGCTCTTACTGTTATCAAAGGCTCATTGGGAAATACAGGGGTTCCTTCAGGAATTGCATATATGTCGCCGGAAAATTTAAATTCCTTCAAATACTGGAGAAAGTCTTCAGTAAATAATTTTTTATTTCTTAAAAATTCAATATCCTCTTCGCAGAATTTTAACTCTTTTATATATTGAATTACTTGTTCTAAACCTGCTACTATTGAAAACCCTGCGCCGTCCGGATTTTTTCTGAAAAATAGGTCAAAATATACTATTTCATCCTTCATTCCATTTGTGAAATATCCATTTGCCATTGTAAGTTCATAAAAATCCATGAGCATTGATAATCTTCTTTTGCCAAAATTATTATAATACATAATATACTCCCGTTATTTTATTCTATCAACTATTTCTATCCCGCTAGTATGCATGTTATATAAAGCAAATAAATTAATAAGGTCACCGTCATGAGTTCCGCCGTCATAGGTTTCTACGGAATTTATAGGTACAATAAGTCTCTTTTCCTTGTTTTTTTCA
>JAAYPY010000063.1 GCA_012519555.1 Tissierellia bacterium
CCTTGTACGATGGCAGAGTGAGACTGGCGGATGCCTTGAAGGTGACAAATCAAATATAATTATTAGGAGGCAAGAAATGGCAGTAAGAATAATACCCTGCTTGGACGTTATTAATGGGAGAGTAGTTAAAGGAAAAAGATTTACAGATATTAAAGATGTTGATGATCCGGTTAAATTAGGCAAATACTACAGCAATTCCGGAGCCGACGAGTTGGTTTTTTATGATATCAGCGCTTCAGTAGAAGGCAGGAAAACTGCTCTGAAATTTGTAAAAAGAGTTGCTGCCGAAATAAATATCCCTTTTTGTGTGGGAGGGGGAGTTTCTTCGGTTGAAGATTTCGAATATATTTTAAGCAGTGGTGCAGATAAGGTATCCGTTAATTCTGCTGCTATAAAAAGTCCCGGCTTAATAAGAGAAGCTGCTAGGCTTTATGGCAATAAGTGCCTTGTCTTGGCCATGGATGTAAAAAGAAATGAAGAAGGATTGTGGAGCGTCTATATCAAAGGGGGAAAAGAAAAAACTTCCCTGGATGCAGTTGAATGGGCTAAAAGATGTGTAAAATTAGGAGCCGGAGAAATAGTGGTAAACAGCATAGATGAAGACGGTATGAAAAATGGTTATGACATAGAGCTTTTAAAAAAGATAAGAGATGCAGTAAATGTTCCGCTTATAGCTTCAGGAGGTGCAGGAAAGTATGAGCATTTTTTAGAGGCTATAAAGTATGCAGGTGTAGACGGAGTACTTGCAGCTTCGGTATTTCATTTTGGTGAAATCAAAATACAGGAGCTAAAAAAATACTTGGGAAAAAAGGGAGTTGAAGTGTCGTTCTGAATAAGAGGAGGATGAAATGGAAGCAGAGAAATTTCTGAATGAAATAAAATTCGATGAAAAGGGTTTGATTGTTGCAGTTACACAGGATTATATTACAAATGAAGTGCTGATGGTTGCCTATATGAACAGAGAAGCATTAGCAACAACCTTGAAAGAAAAAAGAGTATGTTATTTTTCAAGAAGCAGGAATTGTTTATGGAGAAAAGGGGAAACATCAGGACATGTTCAATATTTAAAAGGTCTCTGTTATGACTGTGATGCAGATGCGATTTTACTAAAGGTGGAGCAGGTTGGCAATGCATGCCACACGGGAGCATACTCATGCTTTTTTAATAAGGTTTTTGAAGAGGATATTGCGGACAAAGGGATAATAAATAAGGTATATTGCCAAATAAAAGACAGGAAAGACAATCCTAAGGAAGGCTCCTATACAAACTATTTGCTTAATGAGGGACTTGATAAAATATTAAAAAAAGTAGGGGAAGAAACAAGTGAAGTTATAATAGCGGCTAAAAATAAAGACAAAGAAGAACTTATTTACGAAATTTGCGATTTAATTTACCATTCACTGGTTCTCATGGTGAACGAAGAAGTAACCCTTGATGAGCTTAAGAAAGAACTGACAAAACGCCATAGGTAAACTAATTTACCATTGTTTTATTAAATATCATCTGATAAGATTGAATCAGATGATATATATTATTGTGGTACGGGAGGTAATATGAAAACAAAATTAACAGAACTCTTAAATATCAAATATCCGATATTACAGGGTGCCATGGCTTGGATATCTGAGGCTAACTTGGCTGCAGCTGTTTCAAATGCAGGAGGTGCCGGTATTATCGCCACGGGAGGCAGAGATGTTTCCTGGGTAAAGGAACAGATAGATTTGACAAGAAAATTAACAGATAAGCCTTTTGGTGTTAATGTAGTATTGATGGATAGTGACAAGGAAGAAAAAATAGAATTAATTTGCAATGAAAAAGTATCCTTTGTAACTCTTGGAGCAGGAAATCCGGTTCCCTATATTGAAAAATTTAAAAATGCAGGTATAAAGGTAATTCCTGTCGTGCCAAATACAAAATTGGCTAAGAGGGTGGAAGCAAACGGAGCTGATGCCTTGATAATCGAAGGGATGGAAGCGGGAGGTCATATAGGAAGAATAACAAGCTTGTCCTTGATGACTCAGGTTATTCCCGAGATAAATATTCCTGTTATTGCTGCCGGAGGCTTTGCTGACGGCAGGGGATTAGCTGCTGCTTTAGTTATGGGTGCCGCGGGAATTCAAGCAGGAACAAGGTTCTATGCCTCTAAGGAATGCCTTGCTCATATTGATGCCAAAAATGCCATTGTTAATGCTGATGATATGGGAACTGAAATAACCGGTTACCTTGCTAACCATGCTATAAGAAGTTTGAAAAATAAGACTACCGAAAAATATATCGAGATGGAAAAGGCTTATGCTCCTTCTGAAGAGCTTAGCAAATTAAGGGTAGGAAAGGCTAAAAGCGCTCCTTTAGAAGGGGATGTTGAATGGGGTTTAGTTCAGGCAGGTCAAAGTTTATCGGTTATTACTTCAATTAGAAGCTGTGAAGAAATAATAAATGACTTCATTAGAGGAGCAGAAGAAGCGATAAGCAGACTTACGATGCCAGACAATAAAAAGTAAACTTATAAACATCAAAGAAGGAGAAGACATGAGAAAGGATTATTCACAACCTTTGTACAGACCACCCAGCGAGGCTTGGAGTATGATAATTCAGGTAACTGAAGGATGCTCCCACAATAAGTGCAGGTTTTGTTATATGTACAAAGGCAAACAGTTTAGATTAAAATCTATAGAAGAAATTAAAGAACATATTGAATGGTTAAAACCCATGTACAAGAATCCAAGAAGGATATTTCTTGCAGATGGCAACGTTCTATGTTTAAAAACAGAAAAATTATTGGAGCTGCTAAACTATATAAAAAAAGAATTTCCAAATATTGAAAGGATTAGTTCATATTCAGGTCCTTTAGATTTATTGAGAAAGACGGACCAAGAGTTAAAATCCATAAGAGAAGCAGGGTTAGAGCTTTTGTATATGGGAGTTGAAAGCGGCTCAGACAAGGTTCTTTCCATGATGAACAAAGGAGTTAATCAGCAGGAAATGATAGAAGCCGGTCATAAGGCAATAAATGCAGGCTTTAAATTTTCATGCATGATAATATCAGGTCTGGGCGGAAGAGAATTCATGGAAGAGCATGCGGTGGAATCTGCCAAGGTTATTTCCGCAATAGCTCCCCATTATTTTTCACTTTTAAGACTTGTTGCAGAAGAAAGTTCAGAGCTTGCAGAATGCATAGAAGAGGGAAAATTTAAATTACTTACACCTCTTCAGGTTCTTGATGAAAATATATTAATGCTTGAAAATTTAGAATTGACTGACTGCATATTTAGAGCCAACCACGTTTCAAACCACGTAAATTTGGCGGGCACACTAAATCAGGACAGGGATTTGCTCATAGACAAACTTAAAAGGGTAAGAAAGAGCCCCAACTTTATTCCAAATACATACACCGGACTATAAATAGCTTATTGTTATGTGACAGCACCCCGTCCTCTTGTCAGAAATTTGCAAAAATTAATGAATTGTGATAAGATAGAGTATCAGTTTTTCAAGTATCTTTTATGCTACAGTTGAAAAACGAATCATAGAAGGTGGAAATATAAATGGATTTAATAAGTAAACAAGTGTTACATAAAATTTTTGGTAAAGGTAGTATAATTGAATGTAATGATTCTTATGTGGTAGTGCAATTCAAATCAGGAATCAAGGAATTTGTTTATCCGGACGCATTTGAGAAATATTTAACATTGGTTGATAAAAAAGCAGCTGATTCAGTGGATAAAATTCTTGAAAAATTGGAATTAGAGCGTGCAATAGAAGAACAAAAAATCGAAGAGCAAAAAGCAATAGAACTTGAAGAGCAACAGCGTATATTAAGATTAGAGAAATTAAAAAAGTATAAAATTCACAGCTCTTCTCAGGTTGCCTTTAATTGCTTAGAGGAAGAATTAGATACTGTTTTTGCTGATTGGAAGATATTTACCGGTAGGATAAAAAGCGGTGTCAACAAAGACAAAATAAACAAATTGATACGAGTTCAGCAGAACAGTGTATGCCTTATTACATCAAAGGATGCGGGTGCCAATGAAAAGGACAGATATATAAGCGGATTTTTCATGGCGAATGAAGGTTTTGCCGGTAAGTTATGCGAAGATGGGTATATTCCGGCACATAAGGATTACAGAATTAAGCTTACCAAAGAGGAATCCAAGAAAATGCCTTTTTGGAAGTATTACTTGAATGAAAAATACCCGGACAATATGACCTGGTCCGGCAGATATCGTTATTTTGATAATACAGTGATGGCTCAAATTTTAAAAGATATAGTATTATTAAAAGATGGGCAGGGTCAGTCCCGGGAATTCTTTGATTATTTCTGTCTGGTAAATCAGATAGAAGAAGAAGATATATCCGAACCGAATGGCCCATTAATGCGAGTATAGTGAATTAAGCTCATAAGGGGGAGACGATGAAATATCCCAAGCCGACTATTTTTGTGTCGCATATTCATGAAAACAAAGAATTGACATTGATTATCAAGGAGCTAATTGACACTATTTTTGAAAACGGATTAAATATATTTGTTTCATCAGATTCTGAAAGTATAGACTTAGGCGATGAATGGCTGACGAATATAATTGAAGGATTGAAACAATGTGATATTATGCTTCTCATATGCAGCCCGGAATCAATTCATCGCCCCTGGGTTGCATTTGAAGCAGGTGTGGGATGGTCAAAGGGAATAAAAGTAATTCCAATGTGCTGCTTTGGCTTAACCATAAGCAGTCTGCCATTGCCTTTTAACCGCTGGCAAGCGGCTAATGCAAACAGGGAAGACAGTTTAAACAGACTTATGAAAATAATTGCAAAAGAATTTGAATTTAAATATAATGAAATAAGATGGAAAGATACTGTTAAAAAATACAGCACACTTATTAAAGGATTGGAAGAAAAATCATGAAATATTGCCGAAAAATGTTTGCATATGTCAATATATTGTGTTAATATTGAATTAATCAAATTTAACTTCAACCGATAATGGCAAAGCTAATGAAAGTTAGTGACGCAAAGCTATAGGGCCTCTAAAATGGCAGCCAGCTTCCGAAGGAGGTTTTTACATTCCTTCTCAAATGGTTGAAAAGGAGGGATAATATGAAAAGAAGAATGAAAAAAGCCTTATCTATGGTTTTAATTATTATCACTATTTTGGCTTTATTTGCACAATCGGCATTTGCGTTCAGTGAAAAGCTTTTAGACGAAATAGATAAGACCAACGAGCAGATTTTTAAAGAAGTTGAGAAAACCCAAGAAAAGGCTGAAAAAGAAGCTCTTAAAGGTAAGGGCGAAGAAAAATTCGAAGAGTATTTGGATAAGTTAATTGAGAAATTAATTGAGAAGACAGAAAAATTGGCAGACAAGTTAATTAAAAAAGCTGCTATAGAAGGCGTTACACTAACAAAGACATACATAGAAGTTCTGATTTATGACAGAGTGATAGCGATAGACCCCTTTTACGCACATTGATTAGTATCGGGAATGCTGAAGCATTCCCGATATTAAAAAGTTAACTGCCTCAAGGTAATGTAATAACAGACACGGAGCAGAATATATGGACGGATTATTTATCTGTAAAGACAAAAAATACATTGATCAAGTTATAGGCACTTCAACTTTAAGCTTGCTTGCCAAAAAAGATAATTTTGAGGTTATGCTGTACGAAATAAAAGCCGATAGGCCTAACAGCATCACTCCAGGTGATTTTCCGGATTTAATGGAGTTTTACTACATTGTAGAAGGAGCTCTTGAAATTCAAGACGGCGATACTTTGGTTAAGGTAAAAAAAGGGGATTATTTTTATGTCAACAATATAAAAGAAACAGTACCTGTTAGAACTATAGAAGATACCAAGATGTTATATATTTCTTCCCAACCGGTTTACAATCTTTTATATACTTATACCGGCGAGCTTCGAAGCCTCTTGGATAAATCTGAACAAAAAGATACATATACTCATAACCACAGTAACCGTGTACAGATTTTATCCGTTAAAATTGTCCATAAGCTTGGTCTTTCAAATGAAATTAATTATACTATAGCCTTAGCATCATTGTTTCATGATATAGGGAAATTTTTTATTCCTGATGAAATACTAAATAAACCCTCTAGGTTGAGCGATGAGGAATTCAATTATATAAAAATGCATAGCACATACAGCTCGGAGCTTCTTAAGGGGAAGTTTATAGAAGATATTGCTGATATTGTAGAGGAGCATCACGAAAGACTTGACGGCTCCGGGTACCCCAAGGGCTTAAAGGGCGATCAGATACGAATTGAAGCAAGGATTATAGGTGTGGCGGATTCATATGATGCCATGACATCAGATAGGGCTTACCGAAGAGCGATGACTCCAAAAGAAGCTATAGAAGAATTAAAAAGCTTGGCAGGTATAACTTATGACAAGGATGTAGTATTTGCCTTGGAACAAGTATTAATGGATGAAGGCGTTTTATAAATACTGTTAATATAAGAATAGGCTAATGATAATAGCAGCATCTGTCTAAGTAAGTTTAGACAGATGCTGATTTACTTACCTGGGGCATCTGCCGAAGTCATCTTCTAAAGCGTCATCCAACAGATCAAACAAGCATTCAAATACACAATCGCATCTTCGTCTTCTGCCGAAATCGCCTAAAACATCATCTCTGCGCTTTCTTCTGCCGAAATCGCCTTCAATATCATTAAAATCATGTCTACAGCTCATAAAAACACCTTTTCATTTTAATTTAGGGTCAAGCCCATTATCATACTATTCTTTTAATGAAAAAGTGTGATAACTTGTCTGCATGTTTTTTTGTACTCATTTATATGTTGTTGCATTTTTTTATTTTTTAGCCAAGGGGTCTGTTATTATTTCATAGCCTCCTGCTGCAGCCACCGTTATCAATATTGCATTTATAATTGTCATCACAAGGCCTTGTGCATTTTCCCCCTGTCGTGCGAACAAAAATGTTAGAATTAACGCGACTAAAAAAGTATAGACTCTTACATAGGAATCACCGAATTTCTTTTTTACAAGGAATTTTGTGAATTGTACTATCAGCATTGTTGTTGCTGTAAGACCGGCAAAGGTCGTCAGAATATCTAAGGTCATGAAATCATTAAACATACATCCACCTCTTTTCATTTTAGTAGATTATATGCATCGATATCGAGAATATGAAAGGTCAAGTTCCTTCCTGAAAAATAGGGTTAGGGCTTCTTTATATTTTCCGTTTGGGTAATGAGCATTCCTGCAAGCATAAGGGCACAACCCAAGTATGCTTTAGCTGTCATTGTTTCATTCAAAATCAGCATTCCGCCTATTGCTGCAAATACTGCCTCCATGCTTAAGGCAATGGCTGCATGAGAGGGCTTTGCATGTCTTTGTCCCACAGCCTGCAAGGTGTATGCAACCCCTACAGACATAATGCCTCCAAATAATATGGGTACAAGGGCTTCGTAAATTCCATTTATATTAATATCTTCAACAGCAAAGGCAACTATCAAGCTTAAAACCGAGCATGTAGCAAACTGAGCACTGGATAATTTTATAGCATCAACATTCTTAACAAACCTATCTATTACTTGAATATGGGCTGCCCAGAAAAATGCTCCTATTATTTGAAGAAGGTCTCCTAATTGAATTGTAAAATCTTCATTTATACTCAAGAAATAAAGTCCTAGAGCCGCTGTTACAGCACCAATCCAAGTTGTTGGAAAAGTTTTTTGTTTTAAAAATATACCCAATATGGGCACTAATACTATATATAAACTAGTAATGAAGCCTGCTTTTGCCGCAGTGGTGTAAATAAGCCCAACCTGTTGAAATGATGCTGCAATAAACAATATGCATCCGGCTGTGATTCCTGATTTTATCGTAGTCTTGAGGTCTGCATCTGTTTTTACTTCTGTATTTTTAGAACTTTTACCTGAAAAATAAATTATAGGTAAGAGAGAAGCACTTCCCAAGGCAAATCTTATACCGTTATAAGTAAAAGCACCCACATGATCCATGCCTGCTCGTTGTGCCACAAATGCAAGTCCCCAAATTGCTGCTGTCAGAAGCAAAATAAATACTGCCCTAATTTCTTTTGATTTCATAATATCTCCTCGTCAATTAATAATAACTGTATCTTAACACAAAAAAGAAACTATTGGAACAGTAATTTTGTCATCTTTTTCCTAAGCTTTTTAACAGCATTGCTTTTGATATTTATAACTGCTCGATATTTTAAATTTAATTTATCTGAAATTTCTTTTATTGAAAACTTACGGCAATAGAATAAATTTAAAATTATCCTTTCTTTTTCCGACAGTTCATCCATACACTTGTACAAGGCTTCTTTCTCTTCTTTTATTATTATTGTGCTTAATTGCTCCATACTATCGCTTTTTAATTCCTTGCCGATTTTGTTTAACTGTTCTAAACTCAATGTTCTATTATTAATACCTTGCTTAAAATAGTTTTTATAGA
>JAAYPY010000064.1 GCA_012519555.1 Tissierellia bacterium
AACAGTGCAAGCTGCTTAACGGATTATTAACCTTCATTTGCTAAGAATTATAGTCGTGTCCTGCAAATGTTCGCTAAATATTTTTATTATTTTTAAAAAGTAGATGTTAATATCCGCTCACGGTTTCAGCCGTGAATAATTATAAAAAGGAGATGATATATTGACTGATTGGTATGAAATTACTGAAAGAATCAAAAAATTTAATGATATATTAAATGAGGTAGGTGGTTCCCTTTGACTTGGAAAAGTTGAAGGAAGAAAACTATACTTTGGAATCACAGATGCAGGAGCCGGGATTCTGGAATGATCAGGAAAAAGCACAGAAGGTATCTCAGAAGTTAAAGCATAATATTAATCGAATAAATGAATTCAATAATTTGAAACAACAGGTTGAGGATATAGAGCTTTTTGTTGAGCTGATAAAGGAAGAAGATGACGAAAGCCAGGTGCCCGAACTCTTGGAAAGCATGGATGAAACCGAAGAGCAATTGGAAAATGCAAGAATAGTTGCTCTGTTAAGTGATGAATATGATGAAAACAACGCAATTTTATCCATACATGCGGGAGCAGGAGGTACGGAGGCGCAGGATTGGGCGGAGATGCTTCTCAGAATGTACACCAGATGGATAGAATCCAAGGGATACAGCATGGATATATATGATATGCAAACGGATACTGAAGCCGGTATTAAAAGTGTTACTATTTATGTTGAAGGAGATAATGCTTACGGATATTTAAAGTCCGAAAAAGGTGTTCACAGACTGGTTAGAATTTCTCCCTTTGACTCGACAAACAGAAGACACACATCCTTTGCATCGGTGGATGTAACGCCTCAAATCGATGATGATGACGATGTTGAGATAAATGAAGCTGATTTAAAAATTGATACTTACCGCTCCAGCGGTGCCGGAGGACAGCATGTAAATACTACCGATTCAGCAATACGCATAACACATATACCTACAGGAATAGTGGTATCTTGTCAAAATCAAAGGTCTCAGCACAGCAACAAAGAAACCGCTATGAACATGTTAAAATCAAAGCTATTGGAAATAAAGAAGCTTGAAAATAAGGAAAAGATAGAAGATATTCAAGGAAAATATAATCAAATTGCATGGGGAAGCCAAATACGGTCCTATGTATTTCACCCCTACAGTATGGTGAAGGACCACCGAACAAATGCGGAAACATCAAATGTACAGTCGGTGATGGACGGTAATCTTGATATGTTTATGAATGAATATTTGAAAATGAAATCAAAAGGGAGAGAAAAATAGCGGTAGATCATTTGCGATTAAAGGGAGTATATATTTTGGTGAATGAGACTGCTGATTTATATGTCTCAATACAGTATGACAAGGGAGAGAAAAATGATAGATATTAACAAAATATTGTGTGAAGAATTTAATTTAAAACCCTTTCAGGTTGAAAACACGGTTAAACTAATTGATGAAGGCAATACAATACCCTTCATTGCAAGATACCGAAAGGAGCAGACAGGCTCCTTGGATGATGTGGTTTTAAGGGATTTATTTGAGAGACTCACATACTTACGAAATTTAGAAACCAGAAAAGAAGAAGTAATCAGATTAATTGAGGAGCAGGGAAAGCTTACCGATGAACTTAAAAACGAGATATTAAGTGCGGATGTGCTGCAAAGAGTTGAGGACTTATACAGACCATATAAGCAGAAAAAGTCAACAAGAGCATCAAAAGCCAAGGAAAAAGGTTTGGAACCTCTTGCCGAAATTATATTGGCACAAAATATTGCTGAAGGGGACCTTGATGATATAGCAAGTCCCTTCATAGATGAAGAAAAAGGCGTCAACAATGTGAAAGAAGCATATGGTGGTGCCTGTGACATAATAGCTGAAATTGTTTCAGACAATGCCGATTACAGAAGACATATACGCGAAGTATATGTTAATGATGCAATACTATTATCCGAAGCAGTCGATGAAGAAGAAAAAACCGTCTATGAAATGTATTATAAATTTGAAGAAGCGGTTAATAAAATTGCAAACCATAGGATTCTTGCCATTAACAGAGGCGAGAAGGAAAAGAAATTAAAAGTTAAGTTAAGTACACCTGATGAGAAAATTATCAACTATTTAATATCAAAAGAAATAAGAAACGAAAATGCAATAACCACAGACTTCTACCTGTCTGCAATTCAGGACAGCTATAAGAGGCTCATTGCTCCTTCCATTGAAAGAGAAATTCGAACCATGCTTACGGAAAGAGCTGAAGAAGAAGCAATCAAGGTATTCGGCAAAAATACCAAGAATCTTTTGATGGTTCCTCCGGTTAAAGATGTAAGAGTTCTTGCCATAGACCCCAGCTATAGAACAGGATGCAAATTAGCCGTGCTTGATGGTACGGGCAAGTTCTTGGAACAAGGAGTAATGTACCCTAATGAGCCAAGAAATGAAGTTGAAGAATCACAAAAGCTGATGGCTGACCTTATCAATAGATTTGACATAGATGTAATTACAATAGGAAACGGTACAGCTTCAAGAGAAACAGAAATGGTTGTATCAGACATGCTTTCCAAATACACATTTCCTAAAAAAGTTAACTATACAATTGTAAGCGAGGCAGGAGCTTCTGTTTATTCAGCATCGAAATTAGCCCAGGAAGAATATCCTGAGCTTGATGTTACCATAAGAGGAGCTATTTCAATAGGAAGAAGACTGCAGGACCCATTAGCCGAGTTGGTTAAAATAGACCCGAAAAGCATTGGCGTAGGGCAGTATCAGCATGATGTAAATCAGACAAAGTTAAGCCAGGAGCTTGACGGAGTTGTGGAAGACTGCGTTAACAGCGTAGGTGTTGACTTGAACACAGCCTCACCGGCATTACTTCAGTACGTGTCCGGAATAACGAAAACAATTTCGAAAAATTTAGTTAAATACAGGGAACAAAACGGGAAATTCGTAAACAGACAAGAGCTAATGAAGGTAAAAATGTTAGGTGAAAAAGCTTTTGAACAATGTGCCGGCTTCCTAAGAATTTCCGATGGAGAAAACCCATTAGACAAAACAGCCGTACATCCGGAAACTTACGAAATTGCTGAAAAGCTTCTTAAGAAATTAGGCTATACAATTGAAGATTTAAGAAGCGGGACCTTAAGAGATATAAATGAAAGACTAATGAAAATTCCTGTAAAAGAAGATAAGAAATTAAAATTACCTGCTAAAAACGTCAGACTTAAAGGACTTGAAGCTCTGTCACAAATAAGCTTCAAGGAAGACAAAAAACCTTCAAGAGAAAAAATAAAAGACAGAATTAAAGTTTTGGCGGAAGAATTAAATGTGGGTCTTCCTACCTTGACAGATATAATAGAAGAGCTAAAAAAACCCGGCAGAGACCCTCGTGATGAAATGCCAAAGGTAGTTTTCAGAAGCGATGTTGTTGACTTTGAAGATATGAAGGTTGGAATGAAGCTCATGGGAACAGTCAGAAACGTGGTAGACTTCGGTGCGTTTGTAGATATAGGGGTAAAACAAGACGGTTTAGTCCATCTTTCCGAAATGAGCGATAAATTTATCAAACATCCCATGGAAGTAGTACAGGTCGGAGATACAGTCAATGTAACAATTATAAGCATAGATAAAGAAAGACAGAGAATAGGTCTCAGTATGAAAAGAAGCAGGAGCAAAAATGATTGATACGGTTATATTTGATTTTGACGGAACCTTGGCTGATACCAATAATTTAATAATAAACTCTTTTAAGCATATTTACTGCAAATACCATGACGGTAAATGCGATGTAGATTATGTTTTGAGTACCTTCGGAGAGCCTCTTGAATTAACCTTAAAACGAGATTTCAGTGACTTTAAGTACGAAGAGGTTTTGAAAAGTTACAGAGAATACCAGGTTGGAAGATTTGACAAGGAAGTAACCCTCTATGACACCGTCACCGAAACTATAGAATACTTACACAATAAGAATATAAAATTAGGAATAGCAACATCAAGGATAAAATCTTCCACCATGGAGGCCTTGAAGAATTTTAATTTAGACAGGTATTTTCGAATTGTTATTTCCGCCGATGATGTGATAAATCACAAGCCTGACAAAGAGCCTGTGATGAAAGCAATCCAAGGACTAAACAGCAAAAAAGAAAACACTTTATATGTAGGAGACTCCAAATTTGATATGGAATGCGCCTTAAATGCAGAAGTAACCCCGGTGCTTGTAGGATGGCAAAAACACTCCCATGAATTAGCAGAGAAATATAAGGTCAAGCATGTGCTCAACAAAATGTGGGATTTAACAAAAATAATATAAGAATTGCGGAAGCAATTCTTTTTACTTTCTATCACTGCCCTTGTTAAAAAATTGTTAGCTATTTTAAAACAGTATGTTAATATGCGAATAATGTGTTATAATACAATTATAGGCAGGGCGGTTATATGACAGCACCCCCGTCCCCTTGTCATAAAATACGAAGGATGGTAGAAATATGGAATTTAAAAACTTATTATTGGAAAATAGTGAAGGAATATGTACAATCAAAATCAACAATCCGCAAACACTTAACGCATTGAATGACGAAGTACTAAAGGAGCTGAATGCTGCTTTTGACTTTGCATCTAATGATGAAAATGTTTCAATCATTGTACTTACCGGAGAAGGAAAGGCATTCGTAGCAGGTGCAGACATAGCTTATATGAGCAAGCTTAGTGTTGAAGAAGCAAAGAATTTTGCAGAAGAAGGTTCTAAGATTTTCAGAAAAATAGAAATGCTTGATAAGGTTGTAATTGCAGCCGTCAACGGATTTGCTTTGGGAGGCGGTTGTGAATTAGCCATGGCATGCGACCTTAGAATTGCATCTGAAAAGGCAAAGTTCGGTCAGCCGGAAGTAGGCCTTGGAATTACCCCGGGATTTTCGGGAACTCAGAGACTTCCAAGATTGGTGGGTCTTGGAAGAGCAAAAGAATTAATATTTACCGGCGGACATATAGACGCACAGGAAGCATATAGAATAGGACTTGTTAATAAGGTAATAAACAAGGACAGTCTTATGGAAGAAACTTACGCCTTAGCTAAGAAAATTATTTCAAATTCCAAAACAGCGGTAAAATACGCAAAAGAGGCAATGAACAGAGGAATTGAAACAGATATAGAGACAGGAATTACAATTGAGGCTAATTTATTCGGCTTGTGCTTTGCTCACCAGGACCAAAAAGAAGGAATGACTGCCTTTTTAGAAAAACGTCCCGCTAATTTCATCTAAGCACTTGATATATTTTGAACAATGATGTATAATTCAAATGTTGGGCGAATTGAGGGTTAAAAATTTAACAATGTAGACAAAAAATTTAAGGAGTGAAATTATGAATTTTCAATTAAGCAAAGAGCATCAAATGGCTAGGCAGCTGTTCAGAAATTTTGCTGTGGATGAAGTTGAGCCATTGGCACAAGAGATTGATGAAGAAGAAAGATTCCCTGTTGAAACTGTTGAAAAAATGAGTAAATACGGTTTCATGGGTATACCCTTTCCAAAAGAATACGGCGGACAAGGCTGCGATTATCTGACATATGCCATGGCGGTTGAAGAACTGTCAAAGGTATGCGCTACTACAGGAGTAATAGTATCTGCACATACTTCACTGTGCTGCGGTCCCTTATACGAGTTTGGAACGGAAGAACAAAAGCAAAAATATTTAACAAAGGTTGCATCAGGAGAATGGATAGGAGCATTTGGTCTAACTGAGCCGGGTGCCGGAACGGATGCAGCCGGTCAGCAGACAAAAGCAGTGCTTGACGGTGACCATTATGTGTTAAACGGAAGTAAGATATTTATTACAAACGGCTCCTATGCCGATTGCTATATAGTTTTTGCAATGACTGACAAGTCACAAGGCACAAGAGGTATTTCTGCCTTCATAGTAGAAAAGGGATTTCCCGGTTTTTCAATAGGAAAAATTGAGTTAAAAATGGGTATCAGAGGCTCAGCAACATGCGAGCTGGTATTTGAAGACTGTATCGTACCGAAAGAAAACCTCCTGGGAAAAGAGGGACAAGGTTTTAAAATAGCCATGAAAACTCTTGACTCGGGAAGAATCGGAATTGCTGCTCAGGCATTAGGCATTGCACAAGGTGCCATAGATGAATCCGTAAAATACGTAAAAGAAAGAAGGCAATTTGGAAGAGCTATTGCTAAATTTCAAAATACACAATTCCAGCTTGCTGACATGCAGACAAGGGTAGATGCAGCAAGACTGATGGTTTACAGAGCAGCAGCCATGAAGGATGCAGGACAAGCATACGGCGTTGAAGCGGCAATGGCTAAATTATTTGCGGCAGAGACAGCAATGGAAGTTACAACAAAAGCTGTTCAGCTTCACGGAGGATACGGATATACCAGAGATTATCCTGTTGAAAGAATGATGAGAGATGCAAAGATAACCGAAATTTACGAAGGTACTTCAGAAGTTATGAAAATGGTTATCAGTGCAAATATGTTGAAATAGGGAGGCAGAAAAGGTGAATATAGTAGTATGTATAAAACAGGTACCTGATACAACGGAAGTTAGAATTGACCCCAAGACAAACACACTTATCAGAGAAGGCGTACCAAGCATAATAAACCCTGATGACAAGGCAGGCTTAGAAGCTGCCCTCAGATTAAAGGATGAATACAATGCTCATGTAACGGTTATAACCATGGGTATTCCCAATGCAGAAGTTGCCTTGAGAGAAAGCTTGGCAATGGGTGCCGATGAGGCGATACTGATAACAGACAGAGCATTCGGCGGAGCTGATACATTGGCAACTTCAACAACTCTTGCAGCAGCTTTGAAAAATCTAAATTATGATTTAATCATAACGGGACGCCAGGCAATAGACGGAGATACAGCACAAGTTGGACCGCAAATTGCAGAGCACTTAGGATTGGTAAACATAAGCTATGCGGAAGATATTAAAATTGATGGAAATGATATTATTATCAAAAGACAATATGAAGATAGGTACCATACATTAAAAACAAAATTACCATGCTTAATAACAGCATTGACTGAATTAAACAAGCCTCGCTATATGACACCGGGCGGGATTTTTGATGCTTACAGAGAAAAGGAAGTCAAAATCTGGAACTTAAAAGATGTTGATGTGGACCAAGAAAGCATAGGTTTAAAAGGTTCTCCTACTAAGGTTGTAAAATCATTTACCAAGGGTGCAAAATCCGCTGGAAAGGTTTTTGCTCTTGAACCCCAGGAATCAGCTGAACTGATAGTTGAAAAAATGAAAGAGAAATTTATAATTTAGGAGGAGGACGAGATGAATATTTCTGAATATAAAGGTATATTTGTTTTTGCGGAGCAAAGGGACCGAAAAGTACAAAAAGTTGCCTATGAACTTATAGGTAAGGCGAAAGAACTGGCAAAAGACTTAAATACGAGCGTAACAGCCCTATTATTAGGTCATAACATGAAAGATGAAGCCAAGAAATTATGCTATGCCGGGGCAGATAAGGTAATATACGCAGATCATGAACTCTTAGATGAGTATATGACAGAGCCGTATACTTACACCCTTCATAAAATCATAACAGAAAGGAAACCTGAAATAGTTATTTACGGTGCTTCAGCTATAGGAAGAGACTTAGCTCCCAGGGTATCCGCAAGGTTAAAAACAGGTTTGACCGCAGACTGCACAGGCTTGACAATTACAGAGGACGAAACAAACAAAGGACAGTTAAATCTTGCCATGACAAGACCTGCATTCGGCGGAAACCTTATGGCTACAATTATTATAGGAAAACACAGGCCACAAATGGCAACAGTAAGACCGGGAGTTATGCAGAGAGCAAAATATTCCGAGCAGAACCCGGTAAATGTTGAAGAGTACAAAACAGAAATTCCTGCAGACAGAAAAAATGTTGAAATACTTGATATAACAAAAATAATTCAGCAAAGAATGAACATCGAAGATGCAAAAGTATTGGTATCAGGCGGAAGAGGAATGCATGGTCCTGAAAACTATCCCATGCTGGAAGAATTGGCCGACCTTTTGGGCGGTACAATTTCAGCATCAAGGGCTGCTGTTGATGCAGGCTGGGTTCCTAAAGACAGGCAAGTAGGTCAGACAGGAAAAACAGTAAGACCGAATCTATACATTGCATGCGGTATATCAGGTGCTATCCAGCACTTGGCAGGTATGGAAGAATCAGATTTCATTATTGCAATAAACAAAGATGAAACAGCTCCCATATTCGAAGTTGCTGATGTGGGTATAGTAGGAGACATATTTAAGGTGGTTCCCTTGCTCATAGAAGAATTAAAAAAAGAAAAAGCAGCGTCTAAAGTTCAATAAGAATCAAAAATTGGCGGATAGTTCTCTATCCGCCAATTTTATCAGTACGGGGACATCCTCTACCTCAAAGACTATCCCTAAAGTAGAGGAGTGTCAGCCTTCCATTTATTACTTAAACTGTCCGCCGCCGCTCATTTGTCTCTGAGCCATTTCAACCAATCTCTTAGTCATGTATCCGCCTACATAACCGTTTTGTCTTGCAGTAAGGTTTCCCTTATCTATCTGCTCGTAATTTGTTAAGCCTAATTCATTTGCTATTTCAGTCTTCATCTGGTTAAGAGCTTGTTTTGCTTCAGGAACTACTATGTTGTTGCTTCCGCTGTTGTTCGTTGCCATTTTGATTCTCCTTTCTCTTAAGATGTACTATTATTATTGTCAACTAAGTTTAATTTAATCATGTAATATTATGCTAAATTGGTAAATTACATTGGGCCCCATGAACCTGTTTTATGTAACAGGTCAATATTTTTACATTGATTAAATTTTTATTTGAAAATCAAGATTGACTTTCTAAACTTATTATTGACGGCACGTCAAAATATAATACATGGCAAAAAAATGCACAATAGTTATAGAATTGGTAACAAAATTGTTTTTTAAAAAACTATATACTAAAAATTGATTTTATGTTATCATAATAAATGTTGTAACATAATGTTTAAAAAAACATAATTTGTTCAAAGAAGGGAAACAAAAGGAATATTATAGCGCCGGAACTTATAATAAGTTGACGAGGACAGAGTTTATCGAAAATTCGGCGGATGCTCTGCGGTGTAGCTGTACCGATACGATTTTTACAAATATTACAGGCGACTGTAATGACAAAATAAAATTGACAGCTTCAAATCTTACTGAAATAATAGTCTAAGTTTCCCACATTTTATATCAAATTATAAATTATTGGCAGTCTTGATTATTCTGAACATATGTGAAGAATTTCATATTTTTGTGCTTGAAATTAAAAAAGGAACAAATATATGCGACACCTGGAGCAAATATATTTGTGAATCAGACTGCGGAATTTCATGTTCTTGTTATTCAAAAAAATTTAGAAAAGAAGGAGAAATGAAATGTGCGGAATAGTTGGTTACATCGGATTTGAAGATGTAAAAGAAATAATTTTGGGGGGACTTGAAAAGCTTGAATACAGAGGATACGATTCAGCGGGCATTGCTGTATTGCAGAACAATGAAGTATATGTGTGCAAAGAAAAAGGAAGAATTGCAGACTTAAGAAAACACATAGACAAAAATGTTACCGGTACAATAGGAATCGGTCATACAAGATGGGCAACTCACGGGACCCCCAACAAAATTAACTCCCATCCTCACCAAAGCAGCTCAAAGCGTTTTACCCTTGTACACAACGGGATTATCGAAAATGAAGAAGAATTGAGACAAAGATACTTGAATGAAACAGATTTTCAAAGCGATACAGATACAGAAGTTATTGTCCAGCTTATAGAGAAATTTGTCAATGAAGGCGAAGAGGTTGAACTTGCCATCAGGCACACCATGAGTAAATTAGTTGGTTCTTATGCCTTAGCCATTATTGATAAAATGGATATGAACACACTTTACGCAGCAAAAAATAAAACCCCCTTATTAGCCGGAAAAGGAGCGGGTTTTAACATGCTTGGCAGTGATGCCATGGCAATGATAAACCACACAAACTTATTTTATGAAATTGAGGATAAAGAATTCTTGAAAATTACTAAGGACAAGATAGAAATATACACCATCTACGGCAACAAGGTTAACAGACAGCCTTATAAAGCTGATATTGATGCTTCAGACACGGAAAAAGGAACATATGCTCATTATATGATGAAGGAAATTGAAGAACAACCCTTTGTAATAAGAAAGATAATGTCGGAATATTCGGATGAATATGGAAATATGAGCATTTCCACGGAAATACTACAAGAAATAAGGGATTGCGACAAAATTTATATTATTGCATGCGGCACAAGCTATCATGCCGGACTTGTGGGCAAGCAATTTTTTGAAAAAATCTCTCTCAAATCTACAGAAGTGATAATTGCCAGTGAATTTAACTACAACATGCCCCTCCTTACAGAGAGGCCATTGTTTATGTTTGTTTCACAAAGCGGGGAAACCGCGGACTGCAGAGCCGTACTGGTTAAGGTAAAGGAAATGGGTTACAAAACTCTTACATTGACCAATGTGAAAAGCTCCACACTATCTAGGGAAGCAGACCACACGCTTCTTTTATATGCGGGACCGGAAATAGCGGTGGCGTCAACCAAGGCATACACAGCTCAAATTACCGTATTAGCTATACTTGCAGCCTTGGTTGATAATAAAATCGACATCGATGTTTTTAAAGAATTGTCCAAAATAGCTTATATAATGGAGACTCTTTGCAATGACAGGGATAAATACAAGAAGTTGGCTCAAGAATTTCTATTAAACAGCAGAAATTGCTTCTACATAGGAAGAAGTATTGACTACTTCATATGCCTTGAAGCAGCCCTCAAGCTTAAAGAAATTTCATATATACAGACAGAAGGCTTTGCTGCGGGAGAATTGAAACACGGCACCATTGCTTTGATTGAAAAAGACACTCCCGTAATAGCGGTGATTACACAAGAAAATATCAATCTTAACACAAGAAGCAACATCAAGGAAGTCAAGGCAAGAGGGGCTAAAACCATGGTAATATCCATGCGCAGGATCAGCCAAGAAAATGACAACATAGTGGTAGATGATGCTCATGAACTCCTCTCACCTTTAGCAAGTATAATTCCTGTTCAATATTTAGCCTACTACGCAGCATTGTTAAAAGGTACTGACATCGACAAGCCCCGCAATTTGGCAAAGTCGGTTACGGTAGAATAACAAACAAAATATAATGAGTTTATAGGTGGATGCAAGCTAAAATATTAGTTTGCATTCCTAAATAATTTTTATATCCTATAGGATGAATTGGAACTAAATTGGATAAGCTTCATATTATAAATCAGAGAATACAATTCTCATATATTA
>JAAYPY010000065.1 GCA_012519555.1 Tissierellia bacterium
CCAAAGGGCATTTCTAATGTAACAATTTCATCATTGATTTTAACAACTTTTCCGTGAATACCGCCTATGGTTATTACCTCATCCCCCGTTGCCAAGCTGTCTCTCATTGCTTTAGTTTCTTTTTCTCTCTTTTTCTGTGGTCTTATAATGGTGAAATACATTATCGCAAAGAAAACGACCAACATTAAAATACCGCTATATTCCTGTGGCATAATTCCTCCTATTTACTTTTTTAATATCCATAATTCTCATAAAATTCTCTTTTGAACTTCATAAAATTATCTTCCGCTATACTTATTCTAATACCTTTCATTAAATTAATCAAGAAAAATAAATTATGTATTGACGCAAGTCTTGCACCTAAGATTTCTTTTTCACCGAATAAATGCCTAATATAAGCTCTTGAATAATTTCTGCAAGTATAGCAGCTGCAGTTTTCATCAATGGGACTAAAATCATTTTTATATTTTGCATTCTTGATTGTCAGTTGGCCCTTGTTGGTAAAAAATGCTCCATGTCTTGCCATTCTCGTAGGCAGCACGCAGTCTGCCATATCAATTCCTCTTTCAACAGCTTCAAATAAATAGTCAGGGCTTCCCACCCCCATTAAGTATCTTGGCTTTTCTTTAGGTAACAGCTCAACCGTATAGTCCATAACCTCACACATCAAGTCTCTTGGCTCTCCAACACTTAAGCCTCCTACCGCATACCCCGGAAAATCAATGTCCGTAATCTGCTTGGCACTTTCTATCCTTAAATCCTTGTACATGCCTCCCTGAACAATTCCAAACAAAGCTTGGGCTTCTGTATTTTTGTGAAATTCCTTACACCTTTTTGCCCACCGGCTGGTTCTTTCCATGGACTTTTTAACATATCCATAGTCTGCAGGATATGGTGCGCACTCATCAAAGGCCATCATTATGTCAGAGCCTAAATAATTTTGAATTTCCATGGATTTTTCAGGACTTATGAAATGCTTGGAGCCATCTATGTGAGAACGAAATTCAACCCCTTCTTCTCTTATTTTTCTTAAGCTCCCTAAGCTGAAAACCTGGAAGCCGCCGCTGTCTGTTAATATTGGACCCCCCCAGTTCATAAACTTATGAAGTCCCCCGGCTTCTCTTACTAATTCATGTCCCGGTCTTAAATAAAGGTGGTAGGTATTTCCCAGTATTATTTCGGCATTTAACTCTTTTAATTCGTCGGGGGTCATTGCCTTAACTGTTCCCTTTGTTCCGACAGGCATGAATACCGGTGTTTGAATATTACCGTGAGGTGTATATATTTTCCCTAATCTTGCCTTGCATTCCTTAGATTCTTTTATCAGTTCAAATTTAAACATACTTCTCCTATTTTATATACATGGCATCGCCAAAGCTGAAGAATCTGTATTCTTTATCAACAGCTTCACTGTATGCCTTCATGATATTTTCCTTTCCTGCCAATGCACTTACCAGCATAATTAAAGTTGATTCCGGAAGATGGAAGTTAGTTACTAAACTGTCCACCACCTTGAATTTGTATCCGGGATAAATAAAAATATTTGTCCATCCCTTGCCTTTCTTAACTCTTCCTTCCTCATCGGCAATGGTTTCCAATGTTCTGACGCTGGTTGTGCCTACGGCAATAACCTTGTGTCCCTTTTGCCTTGCGGTGTTAATTTTATTTGCTTCACTTTCCTTTAATTCATAATACTCTGAATGCATTATGTGCTCATTAATATATTCTGATTTTACGGGTCTGAATGTTCCAAGTCCTACATGCAAGGTAAGCCTTGCAATATTTACATCCTTGTTTTCAATTTCCTTCAGAAGTTTATCGTTGAAATGAAGTCCTGCTGTCGGAGCAGCTGCAGAGCCTAAATGTTTTGCATAGATAGTCTGATATCTGTCCTTATCCAAGAGCTTTTCGTGTATGTAAGGCGGCAAAGGCATCTCGCCTAATTTATCCAATATTTCTTCAAATATGCCCTCATATTTAAATTCAATAATTCTGTTGCCTTCTTCTATAATATCAACGATTTTCCCAGTAAGGAGCTTTTCTTCAAAAATGATTTCTGCTCCTATTTTTGCCTTTTTACCCGGCTTTACTAATATTTCCCACCGATTATCATCTATTCTTTTCAGCAAAAGAATTTCTATTAAAGTCTTTGTATCTTTTCTATTTCCAAATAACCTTGCAGGCAGAACCTTGGTATCGTTAATGACCAAACAGTCTCCTGCATTTAAATGTTCTATAATATCATAAAAATGTTTATGCCGGATTTCTCCGGTTCTCTTGTCAAGTACCAATAGTTTAGAATGGTCTCTTTCCTTAATTGGTGTCTGAGCAATGAGCCTTTCAGGCAATTCGTAATAAAAGTCGCTTGTTTTAAAATTCGTCATTTAATGGTTACTCCGGTATAATAGTGTTTTAATATTTCATCATAGGTATATCCTTCTTCAGCCATTTGTTTAGCTCCGTACTGGCTCATTCCAACACCATGTCCCCAGCCTCTTCCTTCAAAATTATACTGTTCTGAGTTAGTGTCTACTATGGATACTCCTTTCGAGCTTATGAAAGCTAATTTTTCCCGATTTAATTGTTTTGCTCCATCGCCGGTTATCACATACTTGCCGACTATACTTCCCATTTCAAGCTCCCTATCTCTTTCTTCTGTTTCTTGTATTTCTTCATCTGTTATCAGATCAAGAATTCCTCCCCTTGATGGAGTTTCATCTTCCTGGTTTTCAGCCAAAGGAAAGTACTCGGTTATAAAATAAAATGAATTTCCGTTTTCTATAGAAAACCAAGAGCTTTTTAATCCCAAAAGAAGTCTTGCATTTTCTTTCTTATAGGAAATCTCCCCCGCATCGGTCAAAAATATACATTCAACAACTCTATTGTTTTCAGAAACCTTTTTTATTTGAATTCCGTACAATTCATTTACATTATTATCATCAAGATTTAACTTTTTTATTATATCTTCCTTATAATACGTAGTCTGCCATATGGTGTGAGGTGAGCCTGAATTGTTGGAGAATTCATCATCTACCCCTCTCAGATAAGGCAGCTCCTCATACCAGACATTTTCGGAGTTTTCTGTAGACCCGCCGCTGGTTGAATGGTAAAAGGCTTGAATTAATTTACCGTCATAATAAATCATTTCTCCTTCAGTTTCATCCACAGCTCTGTTGGTAGATGTCTTTTCATAATCATAGCCCATATACACCTGGCTGTTTTGAGTGTCTTCCATATCATAGATTTGCCTTGGATTAATGCTGTAGACTGCGTATGTTCTTGCAGCCAAGGCCTGAGCCTTTAGTGCTTCCATTCCCCAAGATGAAGGTATTTCATTGGGAACAACTCCATACAGATAATTTTCAAGCTCCACATAATTTATAGTTAACAGTCTGATATCATCAATTATATTCAGCTTTATCCTTCCCCTGTAAGTTCTGTTATCCACCTTAATCATTTCATATTCTTCATCTTGATTATATGAAGAAAAATAAAGGGGCATGTCCATTTCATACATAAACACAGGTTGGTTTTTTAAGTTGTATGCAATTATGTTTTCAAAGTTACCGTTAAATGATTCAGCCTTGTATCCGTCATAATTTAATTCTTCCGCTAAATTCTCCGAAGAATTCCTATCTTTAAAATTTCCGCCTGCAATAATGAATCCCTCTTCGACTAGATAAGGATAAAACTCTCTGCCGTAATCTTCTTTTAATTCTTCTGCTTTCCAGTAAGCATCTTCATAAGAAGAGTAAACTTCATCCTGCAAGACTGCATGATAGGGACCATAAATTCCCTGGCTTTTGTCCGATAAATAATAATTGCTTGAATAATATGTATCAATCCTTAATGTCAGATTGTTATTAAGGCTGAACAGCGCATCTTCATCATCATATAATACAATTTCACCAAATCCTTCAAATGATACCTGCTCATTATAAAGTCTGGGATATCTTATTCTTATCCTTACATAAATATCCTCTTCATTGTCAGCCAATACTGCTTGTATAGATAAAAAATTCAGTAGAATAGCTATAGTTAATATTTTAATCAAATTCTTTTTCATAATCATCCTCTAAAATACTAATTTGATCTTCTTTCTTTCTTATTTTTTTAACATGCCTGTAACCTAATTCAGAAACAACCCTTCCTCTGGGTGTGCGGTTTAAATATCCTATCTGCAAAAGATAAGGCTCATATACATCTTCTATTGTTCCTTTCTCCTCTCCGATGGAAGCTGCCAAGGTGTCAATCCCCACAGGACCTCCCTTGTAAAAATCAATTATAGTGTTAAGAATTCGCCTGTCTAATTTATCCAGGCCGATTTCATCTATTTCCAGCATCCTTAAGGCTTTATCTGCAGTTTCTAAGTCTATTATTCCTTTGCCTTTAACAATTGCGTAATCCCTGACCCTTTTTAAGAGCCTGTTGGCAATACGAGGAGTTCCTCTTGAACGTTTGGCAATCTCCTCTGCTCCCTTTTCTTCAATTTCAATATTTATAATATTTGCAGAGCGCAGAACAATTTCTTTTAGGTCTTCCGGTTCATAGAAATCCAAATTGCACATAACCCCAAACCTGTCCCTTAAAGGAGATGCCAGCATGCCTGAGCGGGTTGTTGCTCCGATAAGCGTGAATTTAGGCAAATCAAGTCTGATAGATCTTGCAGAAGGACCCTTACCAATAATAATGTCTAAGGCAAAATCTTCCAATGCCGGATACATAATTTCTTCCACAACCTTATTTAGTCTGTGAATTTCATCAATGAACAAGACGTCATTTTCATTTAGATTTGTGAGTATTGCTGCCAAATCACCGGCTCTTTCTATGGCAGGTCCCGAAGTCACCCTTATATTAACTCCTAACTCATTGGATATAATATTTGCTAATGTTGTTTTACCTAATCCCGGAGGCCCTGAAAGCAGCACATGGTCAAGAGGCTGATTCCTTATTTTGGCAGATTCTATAAATATGTTCAAAACTTCTTTTACTTTCTTCTGCCCGATAAACTGAGGAAGTTTTTGTGGTCTTAAGCTGAGCTCTAATTCCTCTTCATCGGAATTAAATGTGCTCGTAACTATTTCATTTTCTCTTTCAAACATATTATCCCTGCCTGTTCATATTCTTTAGTGCTTCTTTTATTATTTCGTTTTCGGATTTTCCTGTCAACTCCATATTTCCTAATGTCTTTTTTACCTCAATATAGCTGAATCCCAGAGCTGTTAAAGCTTCAGCCACATCAGACATTTCATTGCTGATTACAATCTCGCTTCCTTTAAGTTCTTCAACCGTACCAACCTTGTCTTTAAGTTCAAGAATAATTTTGCTTGCTGTTTTTTTCCCTATGCCTGGAACCTTTGACAGTCTTGCTGCATCTTCTTTTAAAATAATTTCTTTTATGGTATTAGCATTGTAGGTTGACAATACGGATAGTCCTACCCTTGGTCCAATACCGTTTACAGTTATCAATTTTTTAAAGAGCTCAATTTCATCGGAAGTTAAAAATCCATATAAGGCAAGTATATCTTCCCTTATGTGCATATATGTAAGTATTGTAATTTTTTCTTTCTCACTCACATTTTCTAAAGTGGAAAAAGAAGTATTTACATGATAACCAATGTTATTGTTTTCTAAAACCAAGTAGTCGATACCTTTTTTGACTACTTCACCTTTTATGTAGCTTAACATATCTTCCCTCAATATTTAGTAATTTTAAATTTTTCTGAAAATTTTAGCGAATGAGCATGACAAATTGCTGCTGCCAGCCCATCGGCTGCATCATCAGGCTTTGGAATTTCTTTTAGATTAAGTATTACTTTCACCATTTCCTGTACCTGTCTTTTTTCAGCTCTTCCATACCCCACTATACCTTGCTTTATTTGAAGAGGTGTGTATTCATAAAGGGGGATATTGTTATTTTCTGCAGCCAAGAGATGTACTCCCCTGGCTTGGGCAATTGCCATTGCTGTTTTTACGTTTTTATTATAGAAGAGCTCCTCAACTGCAACGGCTTCAGGCTTGTACATATTTAAAATTGATATATAGCTGTCATATATATATTTAAGTCTTTTCGGAAACTCCTCGCAACTTTCAGTAAATATACAACCATAATCTATTACTTCAAATTTATTGCCTGTATAATTTAATATTCCGAAGCCTGATATTGCCAGTCCCGGATCTATTCCAAGTATTAACATATCTTATCCTTTCAAAGCTTTACCTCATTATATAAAATTATAGCATACATTTGTTCTAATATAAAGAACTTTTAATGTGATAAATATTTGTTTTCCATTGTTTTAGTATGTGGTATAATATACTGAGGAATTGAGGCACACCTTCTTATTAAGGGAAAGTCTCTGATAACGTAATGAAATGGAGTAAATATGTTTAAGAAGGAAAGTAAACTTAAAAGGTTTGACTTTATATTGTTGATTACAACAATTTTATTAAGTATATATGGATTTATAGTAATAAACAGTGCAACAATGAGCAAAGCAGCAGGAAGCGAGCCCTTTTTAAAAACGCAAATAATAGCCTTCGCACTTGGTATTGGTGCTTTATTCGTGTTGGTTCTGATTGATTATGATTTATACGGTAGTTTTTATATGCCCATTTATGTTTTGACTAATTTACTGCTTTTATACACCTTGATTAATCCCGTGGAAGCATC
>JAAYPY010000066.1 GCA_012519555.1 Tissierellia bacterium
ATAACTGCGGACATATTCACGTTGGTGATAAAGCTCCTGAGGTATGCCCCGTATGCGATCACCCCAAAGCACATTTCCAATTGTACACAAAGCCATATTAATAGCTAAAAAAATTGCCATCGAAAGATGGCAATTTTTTTTTACAAATTATTAATAAAAAAAGGTTTAAATATAAGAAAAGTTATGATATTATACCTATATATTATTATTGCAAGGCGTTTACATATTGTTTAAATTGCAGTATTATAAATTATATAAACAAATTAAAGACGAAGAAAATCAGGCAAAAGACAGAAAACAACGAATTATAACATTCTTCTACAACGCATGGATATAAATATAATAAAATTATTATATAAATATAATTATTGGGGGTTATATGGATAATAATGCATATGAAGCGGTAAAACTTACCCAGGAACTGATTCGAATTCCCAGTCATAAGTATGTTGAAAACAGGGAATCAAATGTAGCGGAATTTATTTATGACTATTGCGGTAAAAGGGGATTAGAAGTTGAATTTCAAGAGGTGGAAGGACTGAGAAGAAATGTTATTGCAAAGCTCAAGGGAAATGGTACCGGGAGGAATTTAATTTTCAACGGACATACAGATACTGTTCCGCCTTACGAAATGACAATTGAACCCTTCAGCGGAGAGATTAAAGATGGTTATGTATTGGGAAGAGGTGCCAATGATATGAAGGGTGCCCTTGCTTGTATGATTACAGCTATGTTAAATATTAAAAACAAGGGCAAGATATTAGGCGGAGATATTATTTTTACTGCTGCTGTAGGGGAAGAAGAAAAAAGCGATGGTACAGAATATTTAGTAAAAGGCGGGATTACAGCAGATGGAGCAATTGTGGGAGAGCCTGCAAATTATGGATATGCTTTAGGCCACAGAGGCTTGGAATGGCTTGAAATAAGAATTGAGGGAAAAGCAGCTCACGGCGGAATTCCTGAATTGGGGATAAATGCTATTTCAAAAGCAGCTAAGCTGATTCAAAAAATTGAAGAAGAGCTTATACCTAAGCTAAAGGAAAGGCAGAACGAATGGATGGGTCCGTCTGTAATGAATTTTGGACTCATAAAGGGCGGTACACAGCCTAGCACTGTTGCAGACAGTTGCATTATACAAATAGACCGAAGGTATTTACCTGAGGAAAATGTTAAAAGCGTAATCAAGGAGTATCAAGATATTATTGATCAATTGATGCGGGGAGATTCAGAGTTCAAAGCTGAGATAATTAGAATGGATTCAAATTTGATGGAAGAATTTGATCATGCTCCCTTAATTGCACAGCCGGATTCTAAAATTGCTAGGACGGTTTACAAGGTATTGAAGGATTTTAATAAAAAAGAGCCTAATATAGAAAAAAGAAGAGGCTGGACCGATGCAGGCGTTCTTTCGACTTATGGTAAAATACCTACTGTTGTAACAGGACCCGGCGATTTAAAATATTCACATGCCAAGGATGAAAAAATACCTCTTGTTGATTTAGTTAATTATGTTGAAATTTACACAAGAATTGCTGAAGAATTTTGTAAGTAGGAAGGTATATGAAATGCTTGATGTAAAAATAATAAACGGAAAAATTATCGATCTAGAAAATAATAAGATAATTGAAGGTGATATAGGCATCAAAGACGGGAAAATTGCAGATATGGGCTCAGTGTCCGGTGAAGCAGAGCTTGTGATAGATGCAGGTGAAAATCATATATCTCCGGGATTTATAGACATTCACATGCATGAAGAGGATTTTACCCTCACAAAGAAGGAAGAATATGATATATCCGATACAATGCTTAATATGGGAGTAACTACCTGTGCCGTGGGGAATTGCGGCAATAACAGACAGGGGATTAAAGAACTTTATGATTTTATAAATGAAAAAGGAAATCCTGTAAATTATCTTACATATATTGGTCATAATTTCTTAAGAGTCCAAGCAGGAAACAGTGATATCTACAAAAGCTCTACTAAAGAGCAAATTAAAAAAATGCAGAAAGCAGTAAAAGAAGCGGTTGACTTCGGAGCTATCGGGGTATCCTACGGATTAGAATACTGTCCGGGAATTGATACCGAAGAAGCTATTGCAATTACAAAGGAGATACATGGGAGAGAAGATTTGTTGCTTGCTGCACACTACAGAAAGGATGCAATACATGCCCTGGATTCCATAAATGAAATGGCATATATAGGAAGGGAAGCAAAAATCCCCTTCCAGATTTCCCATTTATCAAGCTGCAGTGCTTTTGGAAATATGACTGAAGCTTTAGCTCTAATTCAGGAAATTCGCGACAGCGGAACAGATATTATGGTTGATGCTTACCCTTATGATGCATTCAGCACCTATATCGGCTCTGCCGTATTTGATGAGGGTTGCTTTGAAACTTGGAATAAAAGCTATGATGCAATAATGCTTACCGAAGAACCTTACAAAGGAGTGTATTGTGACAAGGAGCTTTTTGAAAAGGTACGTAAAGAATATCCTAAAATGCTGGTTGTTGCTAATGTTATGAATGAGGAGGAAATTATTGAAGCTTTAAATCATCCCTTGGTAATGGCAGCCAGCGATGGTATTTACAGAAATCATTCAGGTCACCCAAGAGGAGCAGGAACTTTCCCAAGGATTATAGGGCGTTTTGTAAGAGATATGAAGGTAATGGAGTTTTTTGATGCTGTTTACAAGATGACCCTTATGCCGGCAAGAAGGTTAAAGATTAATAATAAAGGTCTTTTAAAAGAAGGTTATGATGCAGACATAACAATATTTGATTACGATAGAATAATTGATAAAGCAACATTCCGTGAGCCTCAGCTCAGACCCGAAGGAATTGACTATGTATTAATAGACGGTAAAGTTGCCGTTGAAAAAGGAAAAACCGTAAACAATACCTTAGGCAAGTTCTATAAGAGAGGAGAAGCCTAAGTAATAAAATCACGGATTAGAGCATAGAGATATGCTGATATAATCAAAATATTTATAAAGATGGAGGGTTTATGGAAGAAAAAAAGAAAAAATTTAAAGTACCGCACACCTATGTACTATTGTTTTCGCTTATTATTATTATGGCACTATTAACTTATGTAATTCCGGCAGGTCAATATCAAAAAGTTGTGGGACCCAACGATAGAATGATTGTTGATCCTAACTCATATGCAAATGTGGAGCCTAATCCCGCAAAACCTTTTGATATTCTGAAAGCCTTCCCTAAGGGATTGGCTGCAGCACAAAGTATTGTATTCTTTATATTTATAGTTGGAGGTGCCTTTAACATTGTTAATCAGACAGGAGCCATAGAAGCAGGAATAGGAAAGGTTGCTCTTAGCCTGAAGGGAAAAGAGACCCGGATGATTCCCATAATAGTATTTATATTTTCCCTTGGAGGAGCTACCATTGGAATGGCTGAGGAAGCAATTGTGTTTGTCCCCATAGGGATTGCGCTTGCAAGAGCCTTGGGATATGATGCGGTTACGGGAATGGCAATAGTTGCTTTAGGGGCTGCTGCAGGATTTACATCGGGATTTATGAATCCTTTTACGGTTGGAGTTGCTCAGGGAATTGCCGGGATTGAGCCTATGTTTTCCGGTATGGGTTTAAGACTTATTATTTGGGTTTGTACACTGGTCTTGGTTGTTGGTTATATTTACAGATATGCCAATAAAGTAAAAGCCGACATGAAGAACAGCTATGTGTATGACCTTGAAATAACTGAAAAAGATACGGCTATTGATTTAAGCAATATTAGAAAAATGACTCAAAGAGATACGATAGTGCTTTTAATCTTTGCTGTAGGTATGGGAGTGTTGGTATTCGGGGTATTTAAATTTGGGTGGTACATTACTGAAATTGCTGCAATTTTCTTAGCTATAGGTATTTTTTCCGGTATTGCTTCAGGTATGAAATTAGATGACATAGCAAAACATTTTATTAACGGTGCCAAGGATATGACAACGGGAGCCTTGGTTGTAGGTTTGGCAAGAGGCCTTCTTGTAATAATGGAAGGTGCCGTAATAATCGACACAATAGTATATGGCTTGGCAACTGCTATTTCCCAGCTGCCTAAGACCATCAGCGCCATAGGAATGCTTTTGGTTCAGTCACTCTTAAACTTTATTATACCTTCAGGCTCAGGACTTGCAGCTACAACTATGCCCATTATGTCACCGCTTGCAGATGTTATAAATGTTACAAGACAGACGGCTGTTCTTGCCTATCAATTTGGTGATGGTATTACAAACTCATTGATACCTACATCAGGAGTCTTGATGGCTAACTTGTCCATAGCTAAAATAAAGTATGAGGAATGGTTTAAATTTGTAGCCCCATTGATGATTTTATGGACCTTGATGGGATGTGTATTCATGGTAATAGCCGTACTGATAAATTACGGACCATACTAATAATAACTATAATTTCAAAAGCAAAAGGGACCATCATGGTCCCTTCAGTTTACCGACAAACTCCTTAATTTCATCCTGAGCGTAAGCGAAGGATTTCATCTTTATTGCTCCCTTTTTACATTTCTGTGTGGTCAAATTCATACTTTATTTCTTCATATAATTTCGGGTCCTGAATAACTTTTGCAGCTGTTAATACTAAGGCTGCTATTGTATTCTTCATCTGCTCTTTTGCATAATCCTTTAAGGTGCTCTCTCCCAATTCCCTTGTATGTCCGGCTATAGAAGGATCATTGGTTACATCAAAATAGGGATGAATTGTCGGGCACACTTGGCTCACTTGCCCTGCATCTATGGAACCGGTACTCTTTGCTGGCTCATTCATAACTATTCCCGCAAGCTCATAGATTGTATCGTTAAAGACTTTTGAAAGAGTTTCATTTGTTACCATGTTGTCGTAAGAAAATTCAAATTTGGTAATCTCTAACTTAGTTCCCGTTGCTAAGGCAGCTCCCCGGGCACAATTTTTAACCCTTTCCAAAAGCTCCTGATTGTAGGTTTTGGTGGTTGAACGAACATAGAATTGAACCTTTGAATAGTCGGGAACAATATTGGCAGCCTTACCCCCGTCAATAATAACACCATGCACTCTTGAATCGCTTCTCATATGTTCTCTTAAGGCATTTACACTGTTAAATGTTTGAATAGCAGCATCCAAAGCATTAACACCCTTTTCCGGAGCAGATGCCGCATGAGCTGTTTTCCCGAAAAATTCGAATTGAACAGG
>JAAYPY010000067.1 GCA_012519555.1 Tissierellia bacterium
ATAGTACTGCTGTTGTCTGTGGTGTTACCCCTATGAAGAAGATGGTAGATTTAATGGGTTTTGATAATCTGCCACCTGAGGTAGTTGCACAGATGAACAGAGTTGTAGACATCTAGAAAAAGCACTTAAACAATCAATTGGTGGGTGTCTACCTTCATGGTTCAATTGTACTTAACTCCTTCATGCCTCGGTCAAGTGATATTGATTTATTAGTGGTAGTTGAGGATTCTTTGGTTATCTCGACAAAATTGGCTATTGCGAAAGATATAATTGAAATTGATGGCAAACCTTGCCCCCTTGAAATGTCAGCAGTTCGCTTAAGTGATGTAAGACCATGGAAAACTCCCGGAAACTGCGTGTTTCATTACAGTGATTATTGGAAAGACAGATATTTTGAAAAGTTGTCAAATCCAGATACAAAATGTTATGTTGTTGATAATGAATTTCCCGATGAGGATGTTACAAGCTATATAAAATTAGTTTGTCAGTGTGGAATTGTTCTGTACGGCTGGGATATTGATGAAGTCTTTTCGGATATTTCTGATAAAGATTTCTTGAAAGCAATAAGTGCCGATGTAGAAAATTATAATTTTCATAATTACGCGCCGAGATACTTAGCGAGCAATATCCTTATTTTGGGAAGAATACTGTCTTTTAAGGAAACAAAGCGAATATTATCTAAGTACGATGCAGGATTATGGATGATTTCTCATGTTCCTGTTATTTAAAATATTTGCCGGAACTTGCCATGAAGATTTGGTATGAGGGAGAAAAGTATGAACTTCCTGAAGATGATTTGGAAGAACTCAGAAAATACCTTATAGAGAAGATTAAGAAATCCGGATAACATTGAAAGTATGTACCATAGTAAAAGATTAAATATATGAATATAGAGGTGGTATTGTGCTAAAAGGAGCTAACTTTATTGGCGGTAAGTAAGAACTGTTAATCTTAGCCTGGACATGTTCCCATGAGCTCGACAAGTTGCTTATGGAAGTGGGAGATGATGTATTGTTGACACATCAAATAAAAAGAAAGGGGAATTTTTTGGCCCACTCTTCGTGGAGAATCATTACAGCATACCGGGCATATTAAAGGTCTTAATAATATGGTCTTAAGCGGACAGTGGCTTCAACCTCCGGGAGGACTCCCAATAGCAGTAATTACAAGAAAAGATACAATTATGCGGCTATGCAAGAAACTAAAACGACCTTTTATTGGTATATAGCCGGTATTTGAGGGAATCTTTGTATAATTGGGGTTACATAATTTAGTAATGTTCTCCTGTAAAAATGGAAATGTCTATGTTATAATTTAATTAACTATACTGAATATAAATTATTAATGTAGAAAAGCGAAATTTTTAAGCAAAAAGTGTTAAAACTTGATTTGAGAATAATCAGACTGGATAGTTAGTTAATAATTATTTGAAGGCAAGGTAACGGGAGTGACTACTGAGAAAATAAGCTTTGAGTTATTGACAAATGAAGGCAGGATTGAAGCATCAAAAAAATGCAGAGCGATGGTAAAAAATGAATTTAGTGAAAAAATTGAACGATTAACTAGATGCATTAAGTTAACATATATATTTGAAAAAATCAAATAAAAGTGGATTAACAGCAAGGATGAATACTGCTGATCATTTTTGGATTTTGACGCCGCCAAAGATAATGAAATAGAGGTAAAATTAGGAGGTAAAAGAAGAATTTGGAGGTGCTGGTTATAGATAATAAAGAAATATTACTTGCCAATTTAGATAAAATACACACTACTGAAATGGGAATTGATAGAATTAAGAAAAACCTTAATCTAACTGTAGATGATGTTGTTTTATGGTGCAAAGAGAGAATTTGTTCTGCTGATTGTCAGTTTACAAGGAAAGGTAAAAATTGGTATGTCCAAGCAGGAAATTGCATTGTTACTATAAATGCTTATAGCTATACAATTATAACAGCACACAAGTCAAATGTTTAAGGCAGTACTACGTAATATACATAAAACAACAAATAATAGCTGTCATTTTGATATTATTGTGCTATAATTATTCAATAACGATCAATTAGGATATTTGTGTTAATTCATCAGAGTGAGGTGGCTTCTATGCCTGAAACAATACATAACGCAGATGGATATCCCTGCAAGAAGTTTGATACTGAGCAGGAGATTATAATATGAACGGACATAAATTTTTAAATTCCCGCAGGCTTTCTGTTGCAGGATTTTCATTTCTATTTGCCTACATTCTGTCCTTCCTGTTTGAGGGACAAGTTCTGTATAGCCTGCTGGATCTGCGTGGAACAGACGCCGATTGTTACATACTGGCTGCAATTATCGCACATTTTACCGGGCTTTTTACCTCTAGCCTGTTTGTCAAATCCCAAGCTGTCGCCAAAAACATGATGTTCGGTGGCATGGGTTTATGTTTAGCCGCTACAGTTCCCTTTTTTTTTGCTCCCTCCTCTCTATGGTTGGGCGGACTGATTGTCAGCGGATACTTTAGCGTCTGTTCGGTGGCGGCATGGGGATTTTTTCTCAGGGCCTTTACTCCCAAGAACGAGCGCATTAGATCCTGTGCTGACGTTCTGATTTATTCCAATCTGTTGATTATTGCAGTAAACGTGGTTGCCATGAATCGATCGCCGTATATTGGTCTAAGCCTTGCTATGCTCTGCCTTGTAATCGGTATGGTCTTCATTTGGATGATGCCGGTGGCGCATGAGAATGAGCAGAACAAAACATTAAAAAACAAGACGCATGGTGGCATTAAAAACCCGCTCATATTGCTATGTCTTTTTGTGTTTATCATCACAATTAATTCTGGACTAATGTATCAGGTTATCAACCCTGCTTTTGGACAT
>JAAYPY010000068.1 GCA_012519555.1 Tissierellia bacterium
AAGAATAATGAAAAGGGTGATGATAATATCAGCCTCCATTCTATTAAGAGAAAATTGTTAGCAGAGATTAATGAAGAAACGAGTGTTGATAAAATTAACAGAATTAAAGAAAGCATAAATAATAAAAGCTACAGCATCGATGTGGATGAAATAGTAAACAGCTTGTTAAAGTAGGAGCCGAAGATGAATACCCTATGTGAATTATTAAAGGAAAATGTTGAAATTTATGCCCTCTTTTTAGACTTAGAATGGGAAAAATACAATGCTGTAATTAAAGATGATGTACTAACTTTGAACGATATAGTATCACAGGAAGAAGTATATTATCTGAAAATGAAAGGTATAGAGCAAAAAAGAGAAAAACAGATTGAATTATTGGGACTTAAGGGTAAGACCTTCAAGGAAATAATTGATAGTTCAGAAGATAAATACAAAACAATTTTATCGGAGCAATTTGAAGAACTAAATAATATAGTCGAAGAATTGCAAAAAATAAATGACTTAATAAAAACCGTAACAGAAGCAAGACTTCGCAGGATAGATAAGCTAATGGCCGATTTGGGAGAAAAAGAAATTACATATTCCAAGGATAAAAATAAGAGTGCAAAAGAAGGAATATTGATTTCGAAAAAAATATAAGTAGGTGAACCTATGCTTAGATCAACTTTTTTAGGATATAAAACAGCTACAAGTGCATTAAAAGTTAATCAAAACCACTTGGATGTAGTGGGACAAAATATTTCAAATATTAATACCAAAGGATATACCAGACAACGTCTGGATATCAGTTCTTTATCCTTTAATACCGGCAACATGAAATTTGGAACTGCGGGAGTTATTATAGGACAAGGTGTTGAAGCAAACGGTGTAAGCCAGTATAGAGATGCATTCCTTGATTTGAGATACAGAATGGAAACTACAAAATTAGGCAGTGAATCTGTTCAATTAGAAGCCTTGACTGATTTGGAATCCGTTCTTGACGAAATTAAAATGGATAAATTAGATGCACAATTTTCAGACCTTTTGACACAGCTTCATTCACTTACAAGTATTCCTTCAGACCCGGTTTTAGAAGGTGTAGTCAGAACATCCGCAGAAATCCTTACGCAGATGCTGAATGATTATTCAAGGGATATAGAAACCATTTATGAGCAGCAGCTTACTTATCTTAAAGAGGGGGCTCTTGTAAAAGTAAATCAGTTGACTGAAAATATAGCAAAATTAAATCAACAGATAAAAGAAAGCAATATAAGCGGCAATCCTGCATTGGAGCTTAATGACCAAAGAAACATGCTTATAGATGAGCTTGCTAATTATATAGATATAGAAGTAGATGTTATACCCCTAAATATTGGCGGAGGTAAGACTGTAGATGAAATAGTAATTAGATTAGGTAATACAGACTTTGATTTAGTCAATAGAAATTTTAGCAGTGAAATTAAAGTAAATGATGTTTCTAAAATTATTGAGATAAATATTACAACATTTGAAAAAGATGCAGATGGAGTTGTAAAGGACAGTGATGGAAATCCGACTTATAATGCTGATCAAAACATTACATCGACTATTAAAGGCGGTCAAATAGACGGATATTTGAAATTTCTTAACGGCAAGGGAGAATTTGCCACAGCGGATGATAAAACTGCATATAACAAGGTAGCAGATGTTAAGGGTGTTCAGTATTACAGCAATATGTTAGATACATTGGCTTATAAATTTGCTGACACTATGAATGAACTGAACAAAACTGCCAACGGAGATGATAAACCGCTTTTTCAGAGTAGAGATGGAAGTGATATAACAGCCCGTAATATAAAAATACACGATGATTGGGCAGATGCAACCGGTTCATATATAACTAACACAAAAGAAACCGGTCATGGTGACACTAGCGGAGCTGTTGATAATATACTTCGAATGATAAATGCATTTAATAGTGATTATGAATTTACATCTAAGGAAGGCAAGGGATTATTTGAAGGTACCTTCCAGGAGTTTCTGTCATATACAACAACAAAATTAAATTTGCAGGTAGCTGATGTAGAAATATCACATGATACATATACAGAAACTCAGTTTCATATCGATTATGCAAGAAGCAGCATGTCTTCGGTAGATTTAAATGAAGAAGGAGTAAACCTGCTTCAGTACAGCAAATCATACAATGCGGCTGCAAGACTTATGACTACATTGGACGAAATGCTTGAAACATTAATAAACAGAATGGGAGTATAGGGGTGATAGCATGAGAATAACCACAAGTATGATGTCAAATAAATATATAAAAAACTTAAATAAGTCAGCATATGAAATGAATAAATTGAGTGAAAAGGTTGATACAGGCAGAAAATTTTCCAAGGGCTCGGAGGATCCCGTTTCAGCAATTAAGGCCTACAAGCTCAGAAGAGAATACAGAACAACTATGATATATGAAACAAACATAAGAGATGTGGAATCTTTTCTTACAAGTGCAGAAACAAATTTGACAGAAATACACAATAATATGGAAAAGGTCTACACTTCATACTTACAGGGCATTAACGGAACCATGAATGCCGAAACAAGAAAAATTATTGCCAAGGAACTGGAAAACTTACAAGGCTCAATACTGACATCTCTTAATGCGAAGTTTGAAGATAGGTATGTTTTCGGCGGAACAAGCAAGGAAGTGATTCCTTTTACGGTGGATGATTCCGGAAATCTATTTTTTAAAGGGCTTAATGTAGACGATCCTAATGATAAGGATGCCTTAGATGCTTTAGCAAATGATACTATCAATATAGACTTAGGCTTAGGAATGACCTTTACCGGCACTGAACCGGATGCTACATTAAACACTGACACGGTATTTGATATGTCTATGTCAGGCATAGGGTTTATGGGATACGGAGGAACGGGTGATGATCCGGAAAACCTATATAATTTAATAGGAAAAATAAAGGATGAGTTGGAAAAAGAAAACTTTGACTACAATGAAATTACTAAATACATAGGTAAATTCGAAGAACAGAAAAATCAAGTATTGGTAGGTATTACCGATATTGGAGCTAAAACAAATTATCTTGATTTCCTCAAAACAAGAAATGAGGACAACCAATTTAATTTAAATAAAAAAATATTGGATGTGGAATTTGAAGATCCTGCTGAGGCAATAGTAAACTTCAAGATGCAGGAATACTCTTACAATGCAGCCTTGTCAATGGGGAATAAAATTCTGCAGAACAGTTTTATAGATTTTATGAAATAGTAAGGAGTGTGTGATATGGAACAGTTGTTAGAAATTAAAACTATTCCAATGTCATTGGAAATGAAAATCAACAGGGCGCGCTTTGAAATAGCAACAGCTGATGCTACTTTTGAAATGTCAAAAACCAAGGGTGGACTTCAAATGCAAATGAAGCCAACCAGGCTAAGAATTGACACGGTTGAAGCCAGATATTCAGCCGGTATAAAAAGCGCAATGCGGTCTATTGAAGACTTTGCCAAAAAAGGGGTGCAAGCAGGGTATAAGGCTGTTTCAACCTATGCAAGAGAAGGCAATCTCATGTTGGATATCAATATTATGGATAATCCCATACCTGAAATAGCCATGAAAAAGTTCATTAGTGATGTTAGTTTTAACCTTGGGTTTTCTCCATCGGTAGGCCCTGATATTTCATGGGATACAGGAGGAATATCCATGAGTTTTGCAATGGATAAGTTAAATTTTGACTGGAATATTGAAAGACCGCAAATAAACTTTATCCCCGGAAGTATAGAGTTTATCATCAATGAATACCCTAATGTTGAAATAAAATATGTAGGTACCCCAATTTTTGTACCACCAAGCTCGAATCCTGATTATAAGGAGATTGATACACTTGTATAATAAAATGAAAATTAAAACGAGAGATTTTGGAGAAATATCAGTAGGTGAAGAGGATATAATCAGATTTATCGGCGGGATATACGGATTTGATGATTATAGAGATTACATAATATTAAAAGATAGTCCCGAAGATGATATTATGTTTCTTCAATCTGTTGAAAACATGGAGCTGTCCTTTGTTTTGGTAGACCCATATGCTATTTTTATAGATTATAAGCCATCATTGCCGATAGAAGACTTGCACGACTTAAAGGTAAACAGGGAAGAAGAATTAAAGTATTTGGTAATTGCAATTATTAATGAAAATATAAAAGAGTCAGTAGTAAATTTAAAAAGCCCTATTGCAATTAATCCAAATGACAAAATTGCTAAACAAGTTATACTTCAAAATTCCTATCCTCTCAGATACAATATTGTATCAACTGAGGAGGGTAAAAAATGTTAGTTATAAAACGAAAAGTATCGGAGTCAATACTCATAGGTGATGATATTGAAATAATTATTTCTGAAATTGATCAAGATAAGGTAAAAATAGCTATTGATGCACCTCTTGAAATAAAAATTACAAGAAAAGAATTAGCTGAGACCTATGAATTTAACAAAATAGCTTCCGAAAAAATTAATAAAACAAGCCTTAGTGATGTTAAAAACAAACTAAAGGGGAGTAAAAAAGAAAAATAAATTTATACATATTTTAATGCATATCTATAATTATGCCTATTTTTAACACAAATGGGTAATATTTATAAATGAACATGGATAAGATTACGTCGGACATGTTCTTTTTTTATTTGGAAATATTGTGAAAAGACAACAGTTCGAGGAATAAGTATAATTAATAAATATAAGCATAAATAGAAGAAAATGAAGAGAATAAATATACCGTGGGGTGTAAAAACTTTCATGAAAAATATGTAAAAAAAGCTTGAAATTTGTATTTTTATCATTTATAATATCTTTACAAACTACACATACAATTTAATAGAAATATGAAAAGGGTAAAACTATTGAAAAATAGTGACACAAAACTAAGGGCCTAAAGGAAATTCTACGGCAGCCGGTTACCATATATAATTATATACAGAAATAATGTATAATTCGTTTTTCATGGTGACTGCCAATTATATATTATTTTTTTATTTAACATAAAACTGTCATATTTTTATGCAGAGGAGGAAAAGGAATGAAAGTTGATAATAGCGTTAACTTAAATCTATTAAATAAAACTTTGGATGGCCTTTGGTTGAGACAACAAACAACAATGGAAAACATAGCAAACTACTCAACCCCCGGATACAAGAGTAAAATAGTTGACTTCGAAAGTCTCTTATCGGCAAATTTAAAAAACATATACGGAAAGACTTCATTTGATATTAATGAACAGATAAGGTCCAGCAAAGTAATTATTGAAGAAAGTGACGATCTTTCGATGCGCTTAGATGGAAACAATGTCGATTTGGAGAAGGAGAATTTACAATTAGCAAAAACACAGCTTCAATATATGTATACAATAACTGAAATAAACTCATATTTTTCTAAACTCCAATCAGTAATTTCTGAAGGCAAAAAATAATTAGGAGGGTACAATGTCTTTTTTAAAATCACTTAATATAAGCGGGTCCGGCCTTACCGCACAAAGACTAAGGATGGATGTAATATCTGAAAACATAGCAAATATTGATACTACCAGGACTGAAGATGGAGGACCTTACAGAAGAAAAATGGTTGTGTTTAAAGCTTCAGGAAATTTTAAAAATATGATGATTAACAATTTGAAACAGTATGAACCGGGTGGAGTAGAAGTTGCTGAGATAACAGAAGATACAACAGAATTCAAGGCAGTATACAATCCTGAACATCCTGATGCAGATGAATATGGTTATGTGAGCATGCCTAATGTGGATTCATTAAAAGAAACAGTTGATATTATGGAAGCTTACAGGGCCTATCAAGCAAATATTACTGCTTTAAACACAATAAAACAAATGGCGGCTAAAGCATTAGAAATTGGGAGGTAGCAATGTTTATTGAGCCTATTAATAAAATACAGCCTGTTAAAGTTGACCCGCTAAGTAAGGAAAAAGAGAAAAATAACAAGATTTCATTTAAGTCAATATTTGACTCAGCAATTGACAACTATAAAAATGCAGAAGCAGAAGTTGACAAAGACATTTATCAACTATCAATAGGGGAAACCGATGACTTACATAATCTTATGATAAATACACAAAAAGCTCAGATTTCTTTAGACCTGGTTATACAGCTTAGAAATAAGGCTTTAGATGCATACAATGAAATAATGCGTATGGGGGTTTAGCATCTCATACATAATCTTAGGAGTTATAGATGCCAGAGCAAATAAAAAACATAAAAAATATATGGAACAGTATAATTGAGTTTTGGGGCAGTTTAAGTAAAAAGAAGAAAAAGAGTATAACAATAGGATTTATAGTGCTGGTAATCGGAGCACTAATAATTGTTTTTATATTAAACAATAAAGAATATGTTGTGCTGTTCAGCGATATGGATGAAGCTGAAACAGCTGAAGTTATGCAACAATTGCAAAAAACCAATGTTGAATATAAATATGAGAATGACGGAACTATACTGATACCTAAAGAACAAGAAAGTATATTGAGGATGCAATTGGCTCAAGCCGGTTATCCTAAAACCGGTATAAATTATGATGTTTTTACGGGCAATATAGATTTTATGACTACGGATTATGAGAAGAGACAATATGAAGTTTTCCAACTTCAAGAAAGATTGCAAGGCTCCATTGAAACAATCGATGGTGTTAAAGAGGCAATAGTTACTATAAGTTTACCCCAGGATAAGAATTTTGCATGGGAAACAGATAAAAAAGAAGCTTCTGCTTCTGTAAAAATTAACTTGAAAAATGGATATACTTTATCTACTTCCCAGACCAACGGAATAATGCAACTGATAACAAAGAGCATCCCGGGGTTAAGGGAAGAAAACGTTGCTATAATTGATACCGAAGGAAACAGTCTATATTACAGCAATGATATGATGCAAACAAATACTATAAAATTAAAACTTAGTATTGAAAAAGAATTTGAAAAAGAAACTGTAATGAATGTAACAGAATTTCTTTCCAGAATTTACGGACCTGATAATGTTAAAGTATCAGCAAAGTGTACCATTAATTTTGACAAAAAAATAAGTGAAATACTACAATACTTGCCTGATGAAGATACAAATTTAGGAGTACCCAGTGATACACATAAGGAAAGAGAAGTTACAGGACCTGGTGAAACAACGGGAGGAATCCCCGGAGCCGAAACTAATGCCGAAATACCTACATATCCCGGAGTAGTAGTCAGTGGAGATGACATATATTTCAGAGATTCAAACACAATTAACTATTTAGTTAGTCAATTAAAAGAGCAAATCGAGCACAATCCCGGAAAAATTGAAAAACTGACTGTAGCAGCTGTAATTAATAAAGCAAACATGAGTGATGAAGAGCGAAATCAAATAAATAAGCTTATAGCATTTTCTACAGGAGTTGAAACTGATAACATAGCATTGAGCAATATGGTATTTTATGATTTTGATGAACCTGCAGCACCTGTTGCCATAACAGATCCACCTCAAGGAATGCAATTAAATGAGCTGCTTATTTACGGAGGAATTGCATTAGCTTTAATTTCTATTATTGCAATAATAATAATCTTAGTATTAAGGAAAAGGAAAAAGAAAAAAGCAAAAGCAGCTGAAGAAGCAGCTGTAGATTTAGATTCAAACGGTTATTCATGGGCTGATATACAAGATGGAATAAAAGTTCAGGAAACTGAGGAGCAAGCCATTAAGAAACAACTTAAAGACTTTACTCAATCAAATCCGGAAATAGTATCACAGCTTATCAGAACCTGGTTAAAGGGGGATGACTAAATGTCGGACAAACTAACAGGCAAACAAAAAGCTGCAGCAATTATTATTTCTCTTGGTGCTGACGATGCATCGAAAATTTATAAATTTCTGAAGGAAGAAGAAATTGAGCAACTTACATATGAAATCTCAAGATTACAACATTTAAGTCCTCAGA
>JAAYPY010000069.1 GCA_012519555.1 Tissierellia bacterium
GAGCCACACACCATATTAATTGTTAATGCAGGAACTTCAATAGGTATACCTGCTCCTAAGCTTACTTGTCTTGCAACGTTTTGTCCTAAGCCGGCACCTAAAACATTGCCTAAATAAACTTCTTCCACCATGGAAGGTTCGATTCCTGCCCTTTTAATAGCTTCTTTTGCTGCGATTACTCCTAAGTCAACAGCTGATAGTGAAGCAAAAGCACCTCCGTAAGAACCGATAGGTGTTCTTGCTGCTGAAACAATTACTGCTTTTTTCATGATTTCCTCCTAAATTTTTATATTTATTTTGTGATAATAAGTATATGATGTATATAATATAGCATTTTCCATGCCAATATTATCAAATATTGGTAATTCAATAGTTTTATATCTTATTAAGTTATAGTATATGCAAAAATGCATATACGAATATTAAATTTGTTGCAAAATTGCATATTTGCATATATAATTAAATATGTATAGTATAAGCTTAACATAAAGTTAAAAATATAACAATTATTACTTTTAGAAAAAAGAAAGAGGATAAAAAATGTCGCCAATAAAAAATGAGTTTAATATTGGATTTGTAATAACTGATAACAAATTTAACACTTTATATTGCAATGAATACTTTGAAACAAATATTATAAAAACAGAAATAATAAATAAAAAAATAACAATGTTTTTTCAGGATATTAATGTCGATATGGACAAAAACCTATATTCTGTCAGATATGTGGATAATTCTGTATATTATGTTGTCCATAACGAATTTAAATTATACAACCATGAATTATATAGTTTTTTCTTTTATGATTTTACAATAGGAAGCGAGCTTCAAAAACAAATTGAGAGGTTGAATTCTCAACAATATTTATATAATGAAATGCTAAACAAATTAAAAGACGGAATTTATATCACTGATGAACGTGGGACAACCATATATGTTAACGATGCCTTTCTAAATTTATCAGGACTTACGAGAGAACAAATCATAGGCAATACGGTTTATGACTTGAGAAAGAGTGATGTATTGCCAAATTCATGCTGTGCAAAGGTTATAGAAACTTTAGAACCGGTATCAACCATAAACAACTACTACAAGGGTCAGCGCTGCTTGGTTTCAGGCTCACCTATATTTGATGAAAAGGGCAATCTGTCAAAGACAATTGCTGTTATCCGAGATGTGACTGAGCTGGATATGTTGATGAAAACTATTACAAAGAAAAAGAACTTATTTATTCAAAGTGATTACAAAGTAAAGACCGAAGAATTACATGACCCTGAAGAAATTATAAATAATGAAAAAATGAAAAAAATTTACGAAAAAGCAAAAAAAATATCCAAAGTTGACAGCACGATTTTAATTTTAGGTGAAACCGGTGTAGGGAAGGATTTTATTGCCACATATATTCATAGCATCAGCAATCGAAGCAAAGGTAAGTTCATAAAAATAAACTGCGGTGCCGTACCTGAGCATTTGCTTGAATCAGAATTTTTCGGTTATGAAGAAGGAGCTTTCACCGGTGCTGTTAAGGGAGGAAAAAAAGGGCTATTTGAAGAAGCTAACGGCGGTACACTCTACTTGGATGAAATAGGCGACATGCCTTATACTCTGCAGGTTAAGCTTTTAAGTGCAATAAATGACAAAATGTTTTATCGTATAGGAGGTATTAGCCCCATTGAGTTTAATGCACGTATTATAGCAGCAACAAATCATGATTTGAAGCAGCTTGTGGAAGAAAAGAAATTCAGAGCAGATTTGTACTATCGGTTAAATGTAGTGACATTTGTAATTCCTCCTTTGCGGAGCAGGAAGGAAGACATAATACCCTTATCAACCCAATTCCTTCAGTATTATAATAATAAATACGGAAAAAACTGTTATATTAATTCAAGTTGCCTTCAGAGTTTTTTAATATATGAATGGCCGGGCAACATAAGAGAATTAAAAAATATAATCGAGCGCTTGGTATTAATGGCAGATGGAGCAGAAATCGGGACGGACCTATTCAGAGAGCATTTGATTTTGCCCGGCGGCACTGATTCCACGGAGCTATTTGCAACAAGGACAAAGACACTGAAAGAAAAAACAGAAGAATATGAAAAGGAAATTATTGAATCCACCTTGGCTGTTTCAAAAAATATGAAAGAGGCAGCACGGAGATTAGGTATAGATATTTCAACCTTGGTCAGAAAAAAGCAGAAATATAAATTGTAGTATCCATCCTAATGAGTTTTAAAAGTTCCCTCTTTTCAAATACGGGAGAGACCACGCTAGCACTTAGGATGACATAAGTTATAAAGGTTCTTTTATTAGGCATAAAAAGAACCTTTTTTTTGCATTTCTAAGGGATTTTACATTTATTTGGTATAAAAACTAAAAAGATGCAGATATTACTAACAGCTTATCCCATAAGGAAGTGAAATTAAATAAATTAGGAGGGAAAATGTCCTATCACAAGAAAATATTCATTTCAACAGTATTTGTTATTCTGGCAATAGGGCTCGCCTATACAATTGAAGCATATGAAGGAATATCTAAGTTAAACGGAAAGGTAATACGTCTTCATGTTGTGGCAAATTCTGATACCTTAGAAGACCAGCAGCTTAAATATCAGGTGAGAAACCAGATAATAAAAACATTTAATGAAGAGTTTGAAAAAATTTACTCCAAAGAAGAAAGTGAAAATATTATTATAGAAAAAATTCATCAAATAAGATGTGAAGCAGAAAAAATAGTGAAAGAGGAAGGGTATAACTATGATATTAATGTGTATTATGGAAATTACATGTTTCCTCGAAAGATGTATGAAAAAATAGTCCTGCCCGAAGGGTATTATGATGCTGTTAGGATTGAAATAGGAAAAGCAGAAGGCAGCAACTGGTGGTGCGTTATGTTTCCGCCTCTTTGTTTCGTAGATTTCGGAAAAAACGAGGATATTAATATATTTGATCTTGAAACAGAAAAAAAGCTTCAAGAAGTATTAACCTTAGATGAAATTGAAATTATAAAAACAAAAAGAGGAATTGAGCATATAAAGTTAAAATCAAAAATTTTTGAATTTATTGAAAAAGGAAGAGTTGAAAAAATCGGCATATATTCTATCGACAAGTCTCCTAATTATGCCGTATCTCTTTCAAAATAACAGGGGAATATCCTGTACAACGGCATAAGCAAGATTCTAACCATTCCCCTTTCCTTATATTTCAAAATTAGTAGTATATATAAAGCGGTATATGTAAATATTATGATTACTCTATTATTTATGAAAAGGGGAAATTATGTCTTTAATAAATCATATAAAACCAATACTAAACAGCGATGTCATAATAATTTTTCTGATAATAAGTTATATATTAATCTTTAAAATTAGTAAGGACTTTAAAGGGAAGAACTACCATAGAGATTATAAAATTGTCAAGATAACAGGAATTATTTACGGATTAATCGCAATAGCAGCTATTATAATAAAAAATATTTAGGAGATATTATGAGTATTTATCAAGATTTAGCTAACATAAAGGTTGATGCGGATTTAAAAAGGAATGAAACTGCTTTAAAGGAAGTATTTAGGGATGCCAATGATATAGTTTTTCGCAATATGAAGGTAGGGCAAAATAAAAAGTTGAAAATACTGCTTTTTTATGTTGACGGTATGATTACAAAGGATTCCATAAGCGAATATGCTGTACAAACTTTAATGGAATCCATCACTTTGGAAAGTTTAGGAAAAAGCAACGAAATAGAGCTGGAAAACAAGGTTTTGCAGACAAATATCGCTATAACTGAATTAGGTGTTTTGCAAACATTGCAGGAATGTGTTGACAAAGCATTGTCCGGTGAAACAATTTTGTTTATAGATACATGTACCAAGGCAATATGGCTTTCATCAAGAGGATGGCAATTAAGGGGCATTCAGGAGCCGGCAGCAGAAACTCTTATCAGGGGAGCAAGGGATGGCTTTATTGAAACAATGAAAATTAACATTACCCTAATAAGAAGAAGAATAAGAGACCCAAAGTTAAAAGTAAAATACATGCAGGTCGGAACAAGGTCCAAGACTGACTTGGCTTTAATGTACATAGAGGATATAGTGAATAACACAGTTTTGGAGGAAGTTGAAAAAAGAATTAAAAACATTGATACAGAAGCAGTTTTAGAAAGCTCTTACATAGAGGAATTAATTGAGGATGATGTTTATTCGCCCTTTCCTCAGGTTGAAAACACAGAAAGACCTGATGCGGCAGCTTCTGCATTGCTTGAAGGGAGAGTCGTAATTGCGGTTGACAACACACCTACTGTATTGATGGCGCCTGCAACCTTCGTATCATTTATGCAGTCATCAGAGGATTATTATGAAAGGTGGATGTTGGCTTGCTTGATAAGGATGATAAGGTATATAGCTCTGCCTATAGTAATGCTTTTGCCTGCCATATATGTGGCTGTAACACAATTTCATCCTAATATGCTGCCAACCCAGCTTGCACTGTATGTGGCTGCTTCAAGAGCCAATGTACCCTTTCCGCCATATTTCGAGGCGCTTTTAATGGAATTGGTTATGGAACTTGTGAGGGAAGCATCTCTAAGAATTACAACTCCGGTCGGTTCCACCATAGGTTTAGTAAGCGGTCTGGTTATCGGCTCTGCTTCTGTTGAGGCGGGCTTAATAACGCCAATAGCGGTTATAATAGTTGCATTGACCAGCTTAGCTTCTTTTGCAATACCAAGTTATAATTTCAGCACATCACTTAGAATGATTAGATTTGCTTTTATAATAGTAGCTTCTTTTTTCGGATTGTTTGGAATATCAATTGGGCTATGCATTTTAATTATACATCTGTCTACATTGAAAAGTTTTGGGGTACCTTATTTAACACCTATGACTCACTTTGTTGAAAGAAAAAGTGACTTGAAGGATACTATAATAAGACCCAAAATTAAAACTTTAGTGCGAAGACCAAAATATCTGCAGGTAAAAAAGGAAAAGTGAAAATAAATGTTTGAACATAAAATTACGCCATATCAAAATCTATCAATTTTAATATTAGTATCATTTGCCTTTCAATCCATATTGATGCCTCTTCTGTTAACTGAAATTGACGGACCTGTCGGCTGGATGACAATAATAATTGCCGGTCTTGTATTATACTTTGCATTAAAGCCAATTAATAAAATGATGCTTAAATATAAAGATAATTCTGTTTTAAGCATAACAAATAATATATTTCCTAAATTTTTATCAAAATTAGCGGGAATATATTATATAGTTATGTTTTTAACTGCAAACAGCATATTGATGAAAGATTTTGCAGAGCAAATAAAATTGATGATGCTTTTCAGAACTCCCTTAGGGACAATTATAATACTAATTCTGCTTACCGCAAGTTATGCAACTAAGAAGGGAATAAAAACAATTGCAAATATTGCTTCTATAGCCGTTTTAATTGCTTTCATACCATATTTGCTTATTATAATATTTTCTACTTACTATGCAGACTATTCAAATGTTTTTCCCATATATCCTTTTGATGTAACAGGTGTTTTTAAATCTGTACCCGGGTCAATACTTGGATTCTTTGGTTTCTCCATACTATTGTTTTCAAACAGTAAGGTCACTGTTCAAGAAAATAATAGGTTAATAAATAGGAAATTTATTATAATAAGTTCAATTTTGTATATTGCATGTTATTTACTTATAATTGTTAAGTTTGGAATTAAAGAATCGGTACATTTGGTATGGCCCTTTATTTCTGTTATGAAGTTTGTAAATATCCCCGGATTTTTTTTCGAAAGTACGGAAATTGTGGGTTTATGCTTTCAAATAGTAGTTACATTTTCTTGCATATGCATTATTGCATATTTTACAAATATGGCAATGCAGGAGACTTTTAAGACAAGAGAAAACGGATACTTTATATTTATTCAAATTCCTGTTTTATATATTATGGCAGTTGTATTACCTGGAATGTACATGATGTTTCCATATATTCAATGGCCTATAATTGTATTTAGCAGCTTAAATTTATTAATACCGTTAATAGCGGCTTTAATAGATAGAACAAAACAAAAGATGCCCTAACCCTATTTTTTCGAGCCAAAGGAAGAAAAAATAGTGGTAGGTCATTCGCAACGAATTCCCAATTTATGCGACGAAGGGAGCAAATAAATTGGTGAATGAGACTGCGACATAGACGTTACGGTTATTTATAATAATGACATAGCACTATGTGAACTCAAAATATAAAGAGGTACAAATGAAAAACATAAAAATAATAATTATAACTATATTAACATCCATATTTTTGACAGCTTGTTGGGACAGTGTTGAAATAAACAAAAGGGAATATATATTTGCAGTTGGAATTGATAAAAATGATAAAAATCTTACCTTTACTGCAGAGATACCAAAAATAAACGAAGGAAGCGAAGAACAAAGATTGGTATATACAAAGGACTCTGCAAATTTTGCGGATTTTTACGCAACAAGTTACTTACATTCAGAAAAGGCTATTTCAGACAGGTTGATGCAGGTAATTGTACTTGGGGAGGATCTAGCAAGAGATGCTGAAACAGTAAAAAGAATTTTTGACGAAATTCAGCGTTCACCTCAAATGAACAGAAGAGTCAAAATATGCATAGCAAAAGGTAAGGCACAGGATATAATTAACACTGAAATACCCAGTAATCCTATTGTCGGGAGGTTTTTAAGCGAAATGCTTATTAAACTTAAGAGAGAAAATTATCAAGATGTATACACATTTGATGAAGCAATTTTGAACCTTGGAAAGACAGGTAATACAATGGTACCCGTTGTTGAAGCAAACGAAAAAAGTTTAAAAATTGAAAGAGCCGGAGTTTTTAAGGAATATGAATTAAAGGGATTTTTGGAGCCGGATGAAGTGGCTGCAGTTATGGTTGTATTGAATCCTGACAAAGCTAAAATCAGAAATGTCAATATTATGGTTGAAGGCACAAATGTTTCATTAGGAGTCGTAGATATTATTATGACAACTGATATGAATATAAGCGGCGATAAATTAACAGTTGATTACTATGCAACACTGAACAGCTACATAGATTCATTTATCATAGGAAGCAATAAGCTTGAAGACCAAAGTTATCTTAATAAAATTAAAGAAGAAGCTATAAAAAGTATTTTAACAGTTTCTGAATCTACCTTAGATAAGCTGCAACAAGTTTACAAAACAGATTTGTTAAAAATTAAGGAAGATTTATTTAAATATCACAAGCAGGACTATGAAAAAATCTCCGACAAATACGATGAGATATTTGAAGCAGCAGATATAAACATACACTTAGACATGGTTATCAAAAGTACCGGTTTAGTTAAATAGGGACAATGGGGACGTACATTGTTGTCCCACTGTCCCGTCTTAAAAGAGAAGCCCTAATTTTTTTATTTTGTATTGCAAGGTTTGTCTGGGAACATTTATTAGCTTGGCAGCTTTTGTGATATTGTAGTCGGTTTGCTCCAAGGCTGATATGATAACTTCCCTTTCAACCTTTTCAACAGCTGCATTCAAGTGTTGAATTGCACCTGTATCCAATGAATTACCGTTTATTTGATAATTTTTGAATTGGAAGGGAAGGTGTTCCTCTCTTATAATTTCAGCGTCATACAATGAAATGGCACTTTCTATGGCATGCTCAAGCTCCCTGACATTGCCCGGCCAGCTGTAATCTAAAAATATATCCAGAACCTCCTTAGAAATTCCATTGAAAAATTTATTGCATTTCTCATTGTATTTTTTTATGAAATACTCTACCAAGAGAGGTATATCATCAATTCTTTTACATAAATCAGGAATCACTAAAGTTATAACATTCAGCCTGAAGAACAAATCCTGTCTTATTTGTTTTGTTTCGACCACCGTATTGATATCAGTATTAATAGCAGAAATAATTCTGACATCAACATCTGTTGTTTTGCTGGAGCCTACCCTTCTTACACGACCGTCTTGAATTACTCGAAGCAGCTTAGTTTGCAGTTCTAAAGGCATTGAATTTACTTCATCTAAGAATAAAGTGCCTCCGTTTGCCAATTCAAACAAACCCGGTTTGTTTTCTGCTCCGGTGAAACTACCCTTTACCGAGCCGAACAAAATACTTTCAAGTAAATTGGCAGGCAGAGCGGCACAGTTTTGTGCAATAAAAGGTTTGTATTTCCTGTTACTTGAATTATGAATGGATTGTACGAATAATTCCTTGCCGGTCCCGGTGCTTCCGGCAACCATTACCGGAGAATCAGTCATTGCTGCTTTAAGACCTAAAGATTTAAGCTTTAATATTTCCTTGTTTTGACCTATTATATCCAAAAAAGTATACCTTGCTAAGGGTTTTGATGTTTTTTCGACGCCTTGATTAACCTCATATAATTCTCTCTGCAGGTTAACTATTCTTTCCGATAATTCTCTTACCTTGGTAATATTACGTGAAATCTCCAAGGCACCAATAACTTTATTGTTATAAATAATGGGAAGAGTTGAGTTTAATGTAGAAATTTTATCACCTTTGTAATTGACAAAGTTTTGTTCAACATTATAAATAGGTTTACCGTTTTTCAGTACATTTATGATAGTGCTTGTTTCAAATGTAAGAGAAGGATATACTTCAAGTATGTGTCTCCCTATTGTTTTTTCAGCATCTATTTCATCCAATTGCTTTGCTGCAGCATTATGATATACAATTTTTCCGCTTGCATCAATAATTTGAATGCCATCATTTATTAATTCTATTGCTTCCATTAAAGCATCAAAATATTTAATTTCCATACTTCCTCTTCCCTGCCGAAAATTAGGCGCAACATGCCGAAAAACAGGCGTTAATGTTCGCCTTTGACTAAATTATATCAATACTCAATTTATTATAACTTTTATCGGAATCAGCAAAAGTAATCACATATTCAGTATATACATTGCCTCTGCCCTTTTCATTCAATTTATTTTCATACAAAATCGTATTATATTCTAAATCAAAGTTGCCATATGGAGTTGAGTATAAATTACTGTATTTTTTACCTGGTTGAAACTCCATTTTAGAAGAAAAAATTCCAAGCTTGGTCATTAACATTTTGTCTTTATAAACTTTTAATCTGGTGCGACTTCCTTTATGCTCCGTTATTTGGCTTTCATCATAGTTTATAATAAAACAGTCCTTCAATTTCTCTAATTTTGCTTCTGTAAGCAGTTCAATAACATCTTCATTTCCCGCTTCATCAATTGTCTGTATGGTATTTATTCTTATTTTTACATTTTCCATTTTACACCCCTTTAAAGATTATCTATGGCAATTTCATGCAAATTATCTATTTCTTTTTTTAAGAAATTGCCTCCTATTCTTCTTAGTCTCTCCGGTGCATCAGTTGCATAATATTCATATATTGGTTTTTCATAATTTTCATTGAGAAGATCTTTTTCTGTCAATAGCTTTTTTAAGTCCTTGGCTGTTTCAAAAGCAGGGTTTACAAGTATTACACCAGGACCTAACACCCTTTTGATTGTATGTCTGAGAATGGGATAATGAGTACAACCTAATACTAATGCATCAACATCATGCTCGATTAATTCTGTCAAGTATTTTTCTGCAGTAAGCACTGCCACCTGGGAGTATTCCCAGCCTTCTTCAACAATTGGAACAAAAAGAGGACAGGGTATTCCGATTACTTCAGCAGTACTCAAATATTCCATTATTTTTCCCTGGTATGCATAAGAGTTAATGGTTGCTGTTGTACCAATTACTCCGATTCTGCCGGTTTGGGTTACCTCAGATGCACTCCTTGCTCCCGGCTCTATTACCCCTATAACGGGAATATCAAAGTTCTCGGTCAATTGGTCAAGTGCTACTGAGCTTGCGGTGTTACATGCTACAACTATAGTTTTCACATTTTTGCTTTTCAAAAAAGCAGAGCATTGATGGGCATACTTCTTTATTGTTTGCTCAGATTTGGAGCCGTAGGGTATTCTTGCCGTATCTCCTAAATAAATTATGTTTTCATAGGGAAGCTGCTCCATAACTTCCCTCATAACTGTTAATCCTCCAACTCCGGAGTCAAAAATTCCAATTGGTCTATTATCCATATTAATCCTCTTATATTTTATTTTATGTTAGAATTGTAATGTGTAAGTACACTTAGGATAAGCTTAAATTACAAAATAATTATAACACAAATTTATTCTCTCATCAATACAAAAAGCTGAATATTCGGCACTTAACTGATTACAAAAAACTTATTTCTTAATAAATTGTTGAAAATTAGCTATTTTTAAGTTTTTGGATAATTGGCATAAAATTTGCAAATTATATAATTGAATATACCCAATATTCAACCCAACCCAACCCAATTATGAAAAATTAGGAGGCACTATGAAAAAAGGAAACCCATATGGTACACACCGAGTGATTGAACCTAAAGGTGTGCTACCACAGCCGGCTTTGAAAATCGACAACAATATGGAAATATTCGACAATGAAATTCTTATCAACGTGCAGACATTAAACGTAGACTCAGCAAGCTTTACACAAATTAACGATCAAGCCGGCGGAGATGTAGAAAAAATCAAAGAAATTATGAAAGGCATAGTTGCCGAAAGAGGCAAACATCAAAACCCTGTTACCGGTTCAGGCGGAATGTTAATTGGAACTATTGAACAAATAGGACCTGCACTTGAGGGGAAAACAGATTTGAAGGTTGGTGACAAAATAGCAACAATGGTGTCATTGTCACTGACTCCACTATCAATTGAAGAAATATTAGAAGTAAGAAAAGATATTGACCAAGTTGATATCAAGGGAAAAGCAATATTATTTGAAAGCGGAATTTATGCAAAGCTCCCGGATGATATACCCGAAAATCTTGCTTTGTCAGTACTTGATGTAGCAGGAGCACCTGCTCAAACTCAGAAATTGGTCAAAGAAGGAGACACTGTATTAGTTCTTGGCGGAGGCGGTAAATCAGGACTCTTATGCCTATATGAAGCAAAGAAAAAAGCAGGCCCCGCAGGTAAAGTTATATGTTGGGCACACAGAGAAGTATCACTAAAAACGGTAAAAGAACTTGGCTTGGCAGATGTTTTATTATCAGGTGATGCTACAAATGCAATTGAAGTATACGATAAAGTAATGGAAGCCACAGACGGAAAATTATGTGACCTGGTAATCAGTTGTGTATCAAGACCAAATTGTGAAATGTCTGCAATACTTGCCACAAAGGACGAAGGTACGGTTTACTTCTTCAGTATGGCAACAAGCTTTACAAAGGCAGCTTTGGGTGCTGAAGGTGTTGGCAAGGATATTAATATGATAGTCGGAAACGGTTATACAAAAGGGCATTCTGAAACAGCACTTCAAGTAATGAGAGAAAGCGAAGGATTAAGAGAATTATTCACGAAGCTATATGCATAAATAAAATAAATCTAAATAAGCAACATGTCATTCACTTAGTGAATGACATATGTTGCTTGTTTAAAATATATTAGGAGGTAGAAAAGTGGCTTATTATAATGAAATCGAACTTTGGAAAGACGTAAAGCCGGAAGAGTGGAATGACTGGAGATGGCAGGTTGAAAATAGAATAGACAGTGTAGAAAAATTAAAGAAAATTATTAACGTTACTGAGCAAGAAGAAGAGGATATCAACAAGGTATTACAAAAATTCAGAATGGGTATCACCCCATACTATGCAGCTCATATGGATAAGGATGACCCGAGAGACCCAATAAGAATGCAGGCCGTGCCAACATTTACAGAAACACATGTAAGTGCAGCAGATATGGTTGACCCGCTCCATGAAGATGAAGATTCACCGGCACCGGGATTAACACATCGTTATCCTGACAGAGTATTGTTCTTAATAACTGACCAATGCTCAATGTATTGCAGACACTGTACAAGAAGAAGATTTGCCGGACAAAGCGACGATGAAGTAGAAATGGAAAACATCGATAAATGCATCGAGTATATCAGAAATACACCGGAAGTTAGAGACGTATTGTTGTCAGGCGGAGACTGCTTATTGGTATCAGACCAAAAATTAGAATATATTATTAGAAAATTAAGAGAAATACCACATGTTGAAATTGTACGTTTAGGTTCAAGAACACCTGTTGTTTTACCACAGCGTATTACAGATGATTTGGTAAACATGCTTAAGAAATATCATCCTATTTGGCTGAATACTCACTTCAACCATCCGAAAGAATTTACCCCTGAATCAATGGAAGCTTGCAGAAAGCTTGCAGATGCAGGTATTCCTTTAGGAAATCAATCGGTATTGTTAAGAGGAGTAAATGATTGTCCGCATATTATGAGGGACTTAGTTCATAAATTAGTTATGAACAGAGTAAGACCATATTATATTTATCAATGCGACCTTTCGCTTGGAATTGAACACTTCAGAACACCTGTTGCAAAGGGTATTGAAATTATGGAAAGCTTGAGAGGACATACTTCAGGTTACTGCGTACCTACCTTTGTTGTTGATGCACCGGGAGGCGGAGGTAAAACACCTGTAATGCCTAATTATGTATTGTCGCAATCAGCTGACAAGGTTATTTTAAGAAATTATGAAGGTGTTATTACCACATATACAGAACCGAACTTACCGGAATTGGAATGCCAGTGTGATGTATGTCAAGGCAAAAAATCAGATCCTCTGACAGGAGTTGCAGGACTTCTCCAAGGAAATGATTTAGCACTTGAACCTACCAAATTAGCAAGAAGAGACAGAGTTCACCATAAATAAGATAAAAAAAATAAGATTTGTGGGGACATTCCTCCTAGAGCAGATACTTCCCAAAGTAGTGAGGCGTGCCCCCATACCTTTAGTAAATAGGGTAATGGCATCTTACGCTTAAAGTTGGAATGGTGAATATTGAAACAAATTTTAGAGGGGCTTCTATGAGATTAATTGAAAGCATAAGAAAAAATAATTATGAAACTGTGTCAATCATAGGTCTTGCAAAGAATGCAGGAAAGACTATGACACTTAATTATCTCATGGAAGAAGCGGCAAATTTAAATATAAAAACAGGTATTACTTCAACGGGTCGAGACGGTGAAAACACGGACTTGGTAACGCAAACACAAAAACCTTCAATTTCGGTTATCGAAGGAATGTATGTTGCAACAGCAAAAAAAACACTGATGCTTTCAAACGCTAAGACAGAAATATTGGAAACTACGGGAATATCAACTGCCATGGGCGAAGTAATAATAGTAAGGGTCAGACAAAAAGGCAATATACAGATTGCCGGACCTGTCACTGCAAAAGATATGAAATATGTTGCAGGACGCCTTAAATATTACGGAGCTGAAGTGGTATTTATAGATGGAGCAATAGACAGAAAAGCTGTTTCGTCTCCGGTTATTACAGATGCATGTGTTATAGCAACAGGAGCTGTACTAAGCAGAGATATGAAAAAGGTTTTAGAAAAGACTGCCCATGCTGTGGAATGCTACTCCCTAAAAGGAACTGATGAGCATGTTAAAAATATCGTTCGGAAAACCAATAAAACATGTATCATTTCAGAAAATGGCAAAGTAATTGTTCCTGATATCGCAACAAGCATTACAGGCGGTAAGAAAATCAGTGAATTGATTGATGAAAAAACAAGTCATGTGTTTGTTAAGGGTGCCGTAACATCTACTATGTTGAAGGAATTGTGGGAAAATAAGCATTTAAGAGGCATTAAATTAATTATAGAGGACGGAACTAAAATATTTACGGATATAAATGTGTGGAATGAAATGAGAAGGAAGGGTCTTAAAGTTGAAGCCCTTAATACAATTAATGTTTTGGCAGTGACTTTAAATCCGGTATCTCCGGAAGGATATTTCTTTGACAGCAATGTTTTGAAAGAAAATATGAAAAAAGTCCTGCCGGGAATAAAGATAGTTGATGTGGCGTGGGGCGGTGATGAAGATTGAATAGTTTTATGACAGAAAATACAATTAAGAACGTTAATTTCGATTATATTTTTAATGAATTGAAACCGATTACAGAATATGGCGTAAAGGCAAAGCAGGAAGCAAAACCATTTGTAAAAGGTCAAGAGGCAGACCTTAAGACTGAGTTCAATAAAATTAGGGCATTTATTGAGAGCAGGCAAAGACGAGATATAATAGACGTTTTGAAGCACATTAAAAATATACTTGAAACCATCCAAAGGGCAAAAAGCAATCAGGTTCTTGACGAAGTGGAATTGTTTGAAATAAAAAACTTTCTGATATTAGTCCAAAAGATGGATAGAATTTTAAGAGGCATTTCAAATACTGATATAAAGCTTTTACAATTAACGCCCTTGCCGCAGCTATATAAGAAACTTGACCCGGCCAATGAAAAATTGAACACATTTTATATTTACGATGAATATTCGCAAAAACTGAAGGAAATTCGAAGTGAAAAACGACAGATTGAGAAGACTATCCGATTATTAAAGAAAAAAATAAAAGAAGAAATACAAGATAAGCATAATATCAAGTTAAATCTGAAAGATGAAGCAACCATAAGCAAGTCTCAAAAAGACAAGGTGAATGAGCTTAACAAGGAAGCTAATTTAAGAGTATCCGGAGAAAATTATTTAAATATTATTTATAAAATTAAGAATACCGATGAAATTGATGAGTATGAGAAAAAATACGAAGTACTCACCCATGAAGAAGATGATGAAGAATATAAAATTCGACAAGAAATTTCGGTGTCAATAAAAGAATTCAGCGATATTTTGCTAAAGAACACAGAAATTATAGGTGAGATTGACTATCTTATTGCAAAAGCAAATTATGCACAAAAAACTAATTCCATTGAGCCGGAAATAATTAATGAGCTGCAAATCACAATTAAGGGCGGCAGAAACCTTAAACTTGAAAAAACATTGAAGGGTAAACATATTGAATATGTTCCCATTGATTTAAATCTTAATAAAAATGTGGTTTGCATAACCGGTGCAAATATGGGAGGAAAGACGGTAACTTTGAGGATGACAGGCCAAATAGCTGCAATGGCAAGCTTTGGAATGTTTGTTCCTTGTGAATATGCAAAATTATGTCTTTTTGAACATATTTTTATTTCTGCAGGCGATGATCAGTCCATCGAAAAGGGTCTTTCTACCTTTGGAGCAGAAATAGTTAATTTAAAAGAAGCAATAAAAAATTCTGACCGCAGGAGTCTTATTTTAATAGATGAGCTGGCAGGAGGCACGAATCCGAAGGAAGGATATGCAATTACAAAGGCAGTGGTAAATTATCTTAAAAAGAAGGGTTGCATAACTGTCTTAACAACCCATTATGACAATGTGGCAAATGACCGGGACATTCAAAACCTCCAGGTTAAGGGACTAAAATTTCCTGATGAGGCTGATTTGATTAAAGAAGACAGCATAGAAGAAGTTCAAAAATATATGGATTACAGACTTATTGAAGTTAAGTATTCAAGCGATATTCCGAAAGATGCCTTAAAAATTGCAAAAATTGCAGGCATTGACGAAAAAATTATTAAAGATGCAGAAAACTACCTTTAAGGAGGAAAAATGGAAAGCAAATTAAATCTCAACCCTCAATTAATTGACAGCGCTCGTTCTGCAGCAAGAAATATTGCAGACGATGTACAAAATTTCATCGACAAGAATACTACCGTTACAGTTGAAAGAACCGTTGCTCGTCTCATGGGTGTAGATGGTGTTGATGAAATAGAGAAACCCCTTCCAAATGTGTTGATAGATGCTATAAAAGAAGGCGGCGGATTATCTAAAGGGGCAGCATTTTGGTTAGGAAATGCTATGGTTAATACCGGAAAAACCCCTCAGGAAATAGCAGAAAAAGTAAGCACGGGAGAAGTTCAAATTACAAAACTGCCAATTGCCGATGAAAATAAGATTATGGAAGCAGTATATGAAACTGCTAGGCAAACGGTAGAAAGAATTAAGAAGAACAGAGCAAAAAGAGATGAATATCTAAATACAATCGGAGAAGGCAAAAAGCCATATTTGTATGTAATTGTTGCAACAGGCAATATTTACGAGGATGTTTTGCAAGCACAGGCTGCTGCAAAGCAAGGAGCAGATATAATAGCCGTTATCAGAACCACGGCACAAAGCTTGTTGGACTACGTTCCTTACGGACCCACAACGGAAGGCTTCGGCGGAACATATGCAACTCAGGAAAATTTCAGAATTATGCGTAAGGCTCTTGATGAAGCAGGAGAAGAAGTAGGAAGATATATCCGCCTATGCAACTACTGTTCAGGTCTTTGCATGCCTGAAATAGCAGCAATGGGTGCATTGGAAAGACTTGACGTTATGTTAAATGACGCCCTTTACGGAATTCTTTTTAGAGACATCAATATGCAAAGAACATTGGTTGACCAATTTTTCTCAAGAATAATCAACGGTTTTGCCGGCATAATTATCAACACGGGAGAAGACAATTACCTGACTACGGCAGATGCTTATGAAGAAGCCCACACCGTATTGGCATCTCAATTTATAAACGAGCAGTTTGCATTAAAAGCAGGACTTCCGGAAGAACAGATGGGACTTGGTCACGCTTTTGAAATGAATCCCATGTTGGAAAACGGATTTTTATATGAATTGGCACAAGCTCAGATGGCAAGAGAAATATTTCCCAATGCTCCCCTTAAATATATGCCTCCTACAAAATATATGACAGGAAATATATTCAGAGGACACTTGCAGGATGCAATGTTTAACTTAATTTCAATATGGACACATCAAGGACTTCAATTGTTGGGAATGCCTACTGAAGCAATTCACACTCCTCATCTTCAGGATAGAATGCTTTCAATAGAAAATGCACAGTATATTTTCAACAATGCTCGTGATATCGGCAATGAAATAGAATACAAAAAAGACGGAATAATTCAGAAAAGAGCACAGGAAGTATTGGCTAAAGCAGAAGAACTTTTGAGAGACATCGAAAAGGAAGGAATGTTTAATACAATTGAAAAAGGTAAATTCGGCGGTGTAAAAAGAAGCTTCACAGGCGGCAAAGGATTGGACGGCGTTGTCGAAAAAGATGAAAAATACTTTAACCCATTTATTGATTTAATGTTGGGGGGTGCAAAATAATGGATAATATACAAAAGGTTGATTTAACAAAAATAAAACCTTACGGTGATACACTAAATGACGGAATGGTTCAAATGAGCTTTACATTGCCTGTTCCTTACGGGGATGAGGCAAGCGAAGCTGCTAAGCAGTTGGCTGAAAAAATGGGATTTGATGATCCGGCAGTTGTATTTTCCAAAGACTTGGGAGTAGGCTACACTTATTTCGTAATGTACGGAAAATGCACCCACACAGTTGATTACACTTCAATTGAAGTTCCAAAGGTTGATATGGAATTCATGGAAAGGGAAGAAGTTGAGGAATACATCAGCAAAAATATAAAACGTGACGTAGTGATTGTGGGAGCCTGTACAGGTACAGACGCTCATACTGTCGGTATAGATGCCATCATGAATATGAAGGGCTTTGACGGTAACTACGGACTTGAAAGATATAAAGGAATCAATGCAATCAACATGGGCAGCCAGGTGCCCAACGAGGAGCTTATTGCAAAGGCAATTGAAGTAAAGGCAGACGCAATATTGGTATCCCAAGTAGTTACCCAAAAGGATGTCCATATAGCCAACCTGACACAATTGGTTGAAATGATGGAGGCAGAGGGGCTTCGAGATAAAATGATTTTAGTATGCGGAGGTCCCAGACTTAACCATGAGCTTGCTCAGGAATTAGGATATGATGCAGGCTTCGGCTCAGGAAGCTATGCAAACCATGTTGCAACATTTGTTGTTAAACAAATTGTGGAAAGGATGTCCTAACCCTGTTTTTTCAAGTGAAACGCAGAAAAAATAGCGGTAGGTCATTCGCAACGAATTCCAAAAATATACGACCGTAGGGAGTTAATATTTTTGTGAATGAGACTGGGAAATCTGATTTAATAATATAGTCAAAAAAGTCGGAAATATTATAAATTTCCGGTTTTTTTAATTTTTGTACTGTTGAAACATGGAAACATTTGAGAGAGGGTATAAGTATAAAGCATTTAAGTGCTGAATAATCATTCTATTAGGAGATAAATCAAGTATTATAATATATAGGAATTATTTTATACCAACAATAAGCAAATAAAACTATAATAGGGGGATAGAATGAATAAAAATAAAGCTTCTAAAATGAGGGAGCCATTGAATATAGAAAATTCAATAGCCGGTGTTATTGATGAAATAATTGAAATAAGAAGGTATTTCCATCAAAATCCTGAGCTGGGGCAGAATGAATTTAATACCATGAATACAATCTGTTCATTTTTAGATAAATACGGGATTGAATATGAAAAAAATGTTGCTGATACCGGTGTTGTAGCATTAATAATAGGAAATACCACAGATAAAGTCATAGGTGTTAGAGCAGATATTGATGCACTTCCCATTAAAGAAGAAAGCAATGTTGATTTTAAATCACATAATGAAAATGTTATGCATGCCTGCGGACATGATATTCACACGGCAATTTTATTAGGACTTGGAAAACTTCTTAAATTAATGGAAAAGGACCTGAAGGGTTCAGTTAAGCTGTTTTTTCAGCCTGCTGAAGAAACAACCGGCGGGGCGGAAAGAATGATAAAAGAAGGTTGTTTGAAAAATCCCGATGTGGATGCAGTTTTAGGACTTCACGTGAGTTCAGATATTGAAGCAGGCAAAATCGGCATAAAATACGGAAAGATGTATGCTGCATCAGACATGATTACAATTAATGTTTCAGGGGTCCAAACCCACGGTGCCTACCCCCATGATGGAATCGACCCTATTGTAATAAGCTCCAATATTGTAATGGCATTGCAAACTCTGGTAAGCAGAAATATGTCTCCTTGGAATTCCGCTGTATTTACCATTGGCAGCATGCATGCAGGAACAAGCGGCAATATAATTCCTGAAGCTGCTAAGATGACAGGGATTTCAAGAACCCTTGACGTGAAAACAAGAAAGCTTTTTCAAAGACGTCTTGTAGAAATATGTGAAAGCATAGCAAGAGCATATGGGGGAAAAGCCGAAGTCAATATAGTTGAAAGCTATGCTCCCTTAATAAACGATGATTCCATGGTTGATTTGGTAAGAGAAGCTGCAGTTGATTCCATTGGAGAAAATAATATCATAGTTATGAAGGAACCCTACTTAGGGACAGAAGATTTTTCTTATTTTGCAGCCGCTAAAAAGTCATGTTTCTTTAGTTTAGGGATAAGAAATGAAGAAAAAGGATACATACATCCTATCCACAGCAATAAATTTGCAGCAGATGAAGACTCTATCTCCATAGGTATGAAGATATTTCTTAATTCCATACTTAAGTTTTTTGGGTAACGACAAAAGAGCTAATTGAAATTTTTACAATTTTTCAACCTTTCTATTAAGTGTTATCCTTAGCCTCACTAAGGCGAAGCCTTTGTTGTATTCTGAGAATGCAATCGAAGGAGCTCATTTTTTCTCAATACAACTTCTCACCAAATCAAGTGCCGCCACAGCCGCTCTCTCCCTGACAGTTTCTCTGGCTCCGGAGGAATGAATTTTTTTCACTTCATATCTGCCTTCAAAATAAACACACACATATGCCAAGCCAACCGGCTTTTCTTTGCTTCCGCCGTCAGGACCTGCAATTCCGGTAGTGGAAACAGCTATATCACTGCCCGAAATCTCTGCAGCTCCGTATGCCATTTCCTTTGCAGTCTCTTCACTTACCGCACCATACTTTTCTATAGTTTCTTCTTTTACATTTAATGATTTGATTTTAGATTCATTGCTGTATGTAACAAAACCTTGAAGGTATGACTTAGAAATACCCGGATAACTTATAAGCTTTGAAGAAACAAGACCACCTGTCAATGATTCTGCAAGGGATATAGTTAGACTGTTCTCCAATAATAACTGAGAAACCTTATCCTCCACATTACCGCTGTCAACAAGATAAGCATTGTCCTTGCCGAAACGCTTGATTAGTTCTTCCATCACCGGCTCTATGAGCTCAATACACTTTTCCTTGCTTTCAGCCTTTGCCGTAATTCTGAACACTACCTTTCCGGCGCTGGCAAAGGTGGCTATTGTAGGATTTGTTTGCTTTTTAATAATATCCAAAACCATTTCTTCAGCAGCAGATTCACCGATATTCGTTACAACCAATTTTTCTCCGTAAACAACCCAATTAGAAAACTGCTTCAGGTAAGGAATTACCTTTAAATCCATCATAGGCTCCATTTCCTTTGGAGGTCCCGGCAAGAGTATTCCTATCTTATAATTATCCTCACTGTCCTTGCCCCTGTAAATACATCCGTTAGCAGTACCGTTAGGATTATCCATTATTATTGAGCCCTTCGGGAAATATGTCTGCCTCATATTATTTTGTGGAAAATCTCTTCTAAATCGCATATAAATATTTTTAACATGCTCATAGCTTCCTTCGTCATAAACCATTTCCACGCCGAAGTATTCAGCCAAGGCCTCCTTGGTTATATCATCCTGAGTAGGTCCCAATCCTCCAGTGCAAATAACAATATCAGCCCTCGAAAATCCAATTCCAAAAGCCTTCTTTATTCTGTCCGTATTATCTCCTACCACAGTTTGATAATGCACATCAATGGCTATTTCAGCCAATTTTTTTGAAATATACCGGGCATTTGTATTAACTATATCCCCATGTAAAAGTTCACTGCCTATACAAAGAATTTCAACATTCATTTATATTATTCCTCCAAAAATTAATTCAATAAACTCAATATAAACCTAAACCAACAATAATTCAAGGGTTTTGAAAAGTTTTAAAAATCTCTAAAGCTTTTTTATGTTTATTAAAATATCTTTAAAATATCATTGTAAAAATACAAAAATATGGTAATATAATCTAAATAGGTAGTAACAGGGTATAGCTGAACCATCCTACTGAAAGAAGGAAATACTCTTTCAATAAGGAGGTGAAGCTAATGTCAACATACGAATCTATTTCACTAATGATTGCATTTGCAATTTTAGTAGTAGTAATAGTTAAAAGACAAAAATAATTACCCTGTGAACGGCAGGGTAATTATCAATTAATTAAACATTTGTCAGCTATGCCGACTACCTATTTATCTTATACAAATGATACCATATTTATACATAAAAATCAACAAAAATTTTAATTTTATTTTAATTATAGGGACGGTTTTGTTACTGTCACTCATTCTTAATTGAGATGTGCAAATTTTTGATTAATACAGTGTTTTATGAAAATATATGTTATTTTTCCCTGTATTAATCGAAATTTTGCACAAGGAGTGAACTGCAATACGGTTTTTACAATATTTTTCGGAGTATTTATGAAAAACAAAAAACTTTTATTTTTTCTCAAAATTATTATAACCATCATCTTATTCCTATCAGCACTCTATTTTGAAAATGCACATCAGCAAAGACTGATAGTGCTGATACTTATCTTTGTGCTTTTTTTGGTTAATAATACGGCTAAATACCGTTTTAAAGCTCAAAATAAATTTTTTATATTATTTTTTATTGATATTGCCCTTATTTATTTAATGGAAACCAATTCACGCCTTTTAATAAATTACTTTTTCCACTCTTTTTATATAATAATTTTTCTTGAAGCATCTCTTTTACTGCCTCTTAAAAAAGGAATTACAATTGGAATTATTACGGTAATAATATCCATGATAAAATACATATATTTAATATATTATAAATTCAATTTATCCAATGTATCACAGATGGTTTTTTTTCTTATGGTAAATATATTGATTTTAGTAATTGCAACATTTGCACAGCAAACCAAGGAAGAAAAAGAAAAAAAAGATATATTGTACAGGGAGCTTTTGGATACTCACAAGCAGCTTAAAGAATATACCGATGAATTAAAAAGGCTTTCCGCTATAGAAGAAAGAAACAGAATAGCAAGAGACATACACGATACATTAGGACACAATATGACAGCTTTGATAATGCAGCTTCAGATGGCAGAACATTATACAAAGTCGGATTTAGAAAAATCAACAGAGATGCTTAACAGCTCGCTAAATACAGCAAAGGAAAGCTTAACTAAAATAAGGGAAGTAGTGGAAACATTAAGAGGAAAAGAAACATCACCGGAAATGGCAATAAAAACTTTGGTTGAAGAATTCTCCGAAAAAACCGGTGCAGAAATTGAATTGAAAATAGAAGGAGAAATGTCAAACAACTATGGTGTTAATTCTGCAATATACCACATAGTACAGGAGGGTATGACAAATGCAATAAGGCACGGCAATGCATCTAAAATTTGGATTAATTTAACCTATTCCAATGAGAATACAAAATTCAGCATAAAAGATAACGGAGCAGGAGCCGTGGCATTTATTGAAGGATTTGGTTTGAAAGGAATAAGAGAAAGAGTTGAATCTTTCGGTGGCAATGTTGAATACAAATCACAAGACGGATTTGTTATAGACGGAATAATCCCGAGGGCATAGCCCTCGTTATTGCTATGAATAACACACGAAGTGTCATTCTGAGTGCAACGAAGAATCTATGTTTTAAAACCTGAGATCCTTCGCTATGCTCAGGATGACAAATACAATATTACATAGGGGGATAAAATGATTAAATTACTATTAGCAGACGACCAGGATATTTTAACTGAAGGGCTTAAGCTTATACTTGGTAATGAAGAAGATATTGAAATTGTAGGCACTGCCAATAATGGCAAAAAAGCATATGAGCTATGCAGAATCAGAAAACCTGATCTTGTTCTTATGGACATACAAATGCCCGAGGTAAACGGTGTTGAAGCTACAGCAATGATTAAGAAGGATTTCCCGCACACAAAGGTAATAGTGCTTACCACCTTCAATGATGATGAATATATTTATCATGCATTAAAAAACGGTGCATCCGGGTATTTGTTAAAGGATACCTCTCCCACAGATATTTTAAAAGCTGTCCGCACTGTTTACAACGGTGGGGCATTGATTCAATCCGAGGTTGCCGTTAAAGTAATAGATAAATTTTCACAGTTAGCAAAAGAAACTGTGGATAAACACATTGATACAAGAGTTGAATTGTTAACAGACAGAGAAATTGAAATATGCCGCCTTATAGCTGAAGGCAAAAACAATAAAGAAATAGCGGATGAATTATTTCTAAGCCAGGGAACAGTCAAAAACCATATAACAAAAATTCTTATAAAACTTGACTTAAGAGACCGTACCCAATTGGCAATTTTCTCAATAAAAAATGAACTATAGGTATATTTATTTAGTGCCAAAAGTCACATTAATAATGTTAATCAAGTGATTTAAGGTACTTTTTTTTATTTTTTTATGTAATACAATAAAAACAAGAAAATTAGTGTGACAACAACCCCGTCGCCTTGTCACAAGATTGGAGGAATAGAAGTGAAAAGAAAAATAATATTTATGGCAGCGTTTTTACTCATCTTGCTTATGTTATTTACATCATGCAATACAAATAGCTTAGTTGAATATAAAAAAGCATCTGAGAAAACAGAACAAATTATTAAGGGTCAGACAGCAGGAGAATATTCAATGACTACGGAAATCAATCCGGATGGCTTGACAACGGAAGAAATAAAGGAGCTTAATTATATTAAGGACATGGATGGCAGCTTCAGCGTAGTATTTGATGATGATGCAGAAAAGACAATTATCAGAAGCTATATGAACTTTGGAGGTTTGGGATATGATTTCGATGTCTATATCAATGGAGAAGAAATATCCATGAAACTACCCGTTGTAGGAAAGTATTTAAGAATTGACGATGAAATGATTTCAGAAGGTGAAGAATATTACGATGAAGGAAATCAAATAATTTCTGAAGAATCCATGAAGGAATTTGCTAAGAGGTGGATTAACCTGATGAATGAAGAGGATGTATTCAAAGGAAAAAATATAGTCCTTACAACCCCTGACGGAGAAGTTAAAACAACCGAGTATACAATTAAATTAAGTGATGAACAAATAAAAACATTGCTGAAAGAAAGTGCTCAAATTTTGTCTAAGGATGAAAACCTTAAATTATTTTATGAAAAAAATATTAATGCAAGTGTAGAAAAAATCGAAGATGAATTAGAGCAAAAAACAGGCGAGTTAGAGAAAAAACCATTCAAAGAATTCCTAAATGATATTGTAAGCAGTGCAGAAAATTTTATTGTAGAAAATTTCAGCTACACAGCCCTTGTTGATATTGACGGATATATTGTAAATGAAATTATTGACATATCATTAAAAGCAATTGATACTGAAAAAGAAGGGATAATCGGAATAAATTATAAGCTCGATATAAAAACCTGGGATATTAACAAGGAGCAGAAATTTGAATTTCCCACACTTACAGATGAAAATACAATTAAGACGGATGAAATGAAAGAAAATATGCCTTCCGGAATCGAAGACTATTTCAGAATAGAAATAGGGGAGTGAAAAATGTTAAAGGTTGATAATTTATATAAAAATTTTGGAAATATAAGAGCAGTGGATGGCATAAGCTTTGAAGTGAAAAGGGGCGAGATTTTTGGTCTTTTGGGACCAAACGGAGCGGGAAAATCAACCACGATTTCTATTATATCCACACTCATACCTCCCACAAAGGGTCAAATACTGTTTGAGGGAGAAAGTATTTTTGAAAACCCCAAAAACATCAGGCAAAACCTCGGTATTGTACCTCAGGATATTGCCCTTTATCCTACACTTACCGGATACGAAAATTTAAAATTCTGGGGGAATTTATACGGACTTAAGGGTGCTGAGCTTAAAAAAAGAATAAACGAAGTAGCAGACATTATAGGATTAAACGGGCGACTAAAAGATAAAGTTGAAAAATATTCCGGAGGAATGAAAAGAAGGCTTAATATCGGTGCAGCACTACTTCATCAGCCGGAACTCCTAATAATGGATGAGCCTACTGTAGGAATTGATCCTCAGTCTCGCTCACACATTTTAGATACGGTGCTGAAATTAAGTGCCGCGGGAATTACAATAATATACACCACCCACTATATGGAAGAAGCCGAAGCTCTTTGCACACGCATCTGCATAATGGACGAAGGCAAAATTATTGCATCCGGAACACAGCAGGAATTGGTTGAATTAGTAAAAGAAAAAACACAGATAAGTATTAAGTTAGACAATATCAGTGATAATATGCCGCAAATTTTCAAAGAAATTCCGGGGGTTTTTGATGCAGCAATACTTGATGATACAGTTACCTTGTTCGGGGAAAATGGTGATATACTCCTTGCTGAAATAATATCTAAAGTTTCGGAGGAAAACTCCAAAATTCAATCAATAGATATTCAAAAGCCCAACTTGGAAGCAGTATTTTTGCATCTTACTGGCAAAGCTTTAAGGGATTAGGTGAAGTATGAAAGTAATAAGTATTACAATAAAAGATTTAAAAACCGTACTGAGTGATAAGCAAGCCATAATAATTACCATGCTGATGCCGGTGATTTTAATGACTATATTAAGTATGGCATTAAAAGGCTCCTTTATTAGCAGTGACGATGTTGTAGCGGAACAAATAAAAGTTGCCGTAGTAAAACAATATGATGAAGAAGCTGATTCTCAAATATTTAATCAAGTATTGGAGGAAAGATTAAATATTGATATTGAAGGTGATGAAGTTAATCCGGAGGAAGTATTCTTTGAGGATTTTTTAGGAAGCGAAGAAGTATTAGAGTTAATTAATTACAGGGTTGAAGAAGAAGAAAAAGCAATGGAACTTATAAATCAAGGAGAAATTTCTGCAATAATAATTCTTCCCGAAAAGTATATTTATAACATGAAAATCAATCTTCTCACACCCTTTAGAAACAATGTGAATGTTAAAATTCTCACTCACCCTGACAGAGCCATTAATGGTGAAATAATTACTTCCGTTATGGAAGCTTACACAAATACAATGTCATCGATTATCATAGGCAAAAACGTACTTATTGAAACAGCATCAGCCAATGATATAGGGGGAGACGGATTTGATAATATTGAAGAAGTAATGGAAGGCATGACGGACTTGGTGGAAGGAATGAGTGTAAGTATTGAAGATATTACGGTACATGGGAGACAGAGCATAAAAAGCTCTGATTATTATGCAGTAGCAATGATGACCATGTTTATTCTTTTTGCCGCAGGTCAAGGGGGCAGAATGCTTCTTGAGGAAAAGGATAATCAAACTTATCAAAGAATGGTTGTAGCCGATATTACCAAAACTCATATTTTGGCAGGCAAATTTATCGCCGTATTTTTGATTGCTTCAATACAAATTACAATAATGTTAATTTATTCATATTTTGCCCTAAAGGTAAAATGGGGGGATGTAAGCTCAGTTATTGTTTTAAGCCTAACATCAGCCTTTTCAGTAGCAGGACTTGGAATTTTCATAGCCTCTATTACCTACAGAGCAGGAAACTACAGAATAGCAAATTTATTTGAAAATGTAATTATACAGGTAATGGCACTGTTAGGAGGAAGTTTCTTCCCCTTGGATTTAATGCCTGAAGTTATTCAAAAATTAAGTTTTATTTCCCTAAACGGACTAGCACTGAAAGCATATTTAAAAATTATAAAGGGCTATAATTTTGCGGATATTTCAAGCTATGTATTAATACTTGCATTAACAGGCAGCTTGTTTACCATTGCGGGAGTTATTGCATTCAATAAAGAGAAGGGGGCAGCAGAACATGCTAAGCATAATAAAATTAAGACTGCTTAGTCTTAGAGATAATTATATAGTATTTGTGATTATGACTGCAATGGCATTGGGATTTACCGCAATATTCGGAATTTCCTTCAACAGCTACAAGCCGTCCGTAATAATTGTTGATGAGGATAACACTTCATATTCCAAAGAATTTATTGAAGAGCTTAAATTAAATAAGACCTTTAAATTTATTGATTCAGATAAAGAAACAGCAACACAAAGAGTGGAGGAAGGAAATGCATTTGTTGCACTAGTAATCAATGAAGGTTTTCATGACAGCATTGAAAACAAAAATGAAGTAACTATAGGGCAAATCAAAGTAAAGGATGACACCTTTATTCTTTCCTTGCAGGAAACCGTGAGAGGCATAATTACCAAAATGGCAGGCAGTGAAAGAATTGCGAAAGTAACAGCAGATTTCGTTTCTGCACAAAAGCCCTCGGTAGATAAGGAAAAAATTAAAACATCAGCCTATATAAATATGATGGATTCATGGAAATTTAAAAATCCGCTAATAATTAATTCTACTGTGGCAAATACAAATATTCAATCAGGATATGACGGCATGAAACAACAAATGATTGGATTCAGTGTATTTTTCTCAATGTATACCATGGTTTTTTCAATAGGAATCATCTTAAGCGACAAAAGATATAAAACATGGGATAGAATGTTAATATCTCCTGTATCAATGTCATCCATATTAGGCGGAACAATGGTGGTTTCTTTCTTAGTGGGAATAATGCAAATGTCCGTATTAATTTTAGGCGGAAAGTATTTATTCGGCATAGATTGGGGTAACAGTATAGCGGGAATTATGACGGTTACAACGGTATTTGTGTTCGCAGTAACATCATTTGGACTGATGCTTTCCGGTATTGTAAAAACCGAAGCCCAGCTCGGGGCAATAGCACCTGTTGTTTTAACAAGCACCTCAATGCTTGGAGGCACCATGTGGCCATTAGAAATTGTAAACAACAAAGCATTGCTATTCTTGGCAGAACTTACCCCTCAAAAATGGGCTATGCAAGGAATGTTAAATATCGCCTCAAAGGGAATGGGCTTTGAAGCAGCCATAATGCCGTCAATTGTACTATTTATAATGGGAATAATCTTCTTCACCATAGGAGTAAAATTAGTGAAACGATAATTTTACAGTTTAGCATGCTATGAGTAGGGTATATGTAAATTAAGGGGACATTCCTTCGACCATCAAAGACTATCTCCTTGGAGAAGGTGTGTCCCCACACCTTATAATAGATTAAAGGAGGGCTATCATGACTGTCAATATAGAAAAACTCAGAATACCTGTGGATAAGCTAAGAAAAGAATGCAGTATATGCCAAGATTTAAA
>JAAYPY010000070.1 GCA_012519555.1 Tissierellia bacterium
CGGATGGCTTAAAATTCCACTTATTAACCATTCACCACAGATACAAGCCCTTTTGTAAAACGACCAATAGAGCTTGTAATGTATTATCACTTACAAACTCTGTACCTATGATGATGTAATTGCACGAACAAAACTTTGTTTTCCATGTCGCACCTCTTATTTAAAGAACAGTATACTACCATAAAAATACAAAGTCAATATAATTATTTTATTTTTATATTATTCTCCTTCGATTTTCTGGTATGCTATTCTCTCATCACCGTTTTATAAGTAGATTATTCCGCAGCGAACAAAACCTAATTTAATAAATAAATTATGCATGGGAATATTGTCACGATGGGTATCTATCTTTAAATTGCGGCATTTTTCAAAACACCAATTCAAACAAAAAGATGCAACACCCCCTTTGCCGGTTTTTGAAGCAACCCTGTGAACTACACCGTAGGGCTCATCATTAAGCCACTGCCCATCATATATCTCGGCATAGGTAGGCTCCTTGCCTTCAAAATATATAAACGTTCCAACAATTTCACCTTCATCAAGGCATACAAAACCAACATTATTTTCAATATCACTTTCAATCAATGACTTTTCAGGATAACTATCCCTCCATTGGTTAGGATTTCCGTTATCCTTCATAAACTTTCTGGCATTTTCGAATATCTTCATAATTTCATCAATATCATTTTTTCTACTTCTTCTAATCTCCATAATAATTCCTTTCTTTTGTCCGGAAAGAACCGTCCCCTCCGGGTCTCCTCTCCGGGTCTTTGGTTTTTCGATTTTAATCATTATATAACATAATAATAAATTTGTAATCTTTTTATTTGTCTATTTCTAAAAAGATGGTATAATACTTATTAAAATATTTTTGGAGGAGACCTACAATGACAAAAGCTAAAAAAGCAGTATATTACATCTGTGATAACCCTGATTGGGGATATGTAAGTTACTTGGTTTGGGACATACTAAAAGAAGAAGGGTATTTAGATAATAAAGTCGACTTTACTTTTGACGGAAGAGAAGTCTATAAATATACTGATAAAAATAACAATGAATTCTATTTTGTTCCGACAGAAATTGCAATATGCAGAGATTACCCCAGGTATCTTCCGGACATGAATAAATACTTTTCTGATTTTGATATGTCAGGAATGGTTACTTGGCACGAGGGTGTAAATGCACTTGACAAGGTTTTTACGGTACATAGTATCGGAGATGTTAATTCAGGATGTTACGGACCTGCAAACCCTTTATATATGCACAATCTCATGTGGGCTATGGAGAAATTAAGAAAAGAAGCCGGACTAGATTTCAGCGTGGTGACTGAGGCAACTCATTGGTCAGGAGTTTATGAAGGAGAAGGAGACCCTGAGCTTCTCTTACAATATCCCGTGCCTATAGTGGACATAGAAATAGGCAGCGAACCGGAAAGCTGGGTAAATATGGAGGCTTGTAAAGTCCTTGCTCATTCCCTGCTTCATATATTTGATGAAGATGGAATCAAACTTCATAATCTGCTTTGTGTGGGAGGAGTGCATTTTGATCCGAATTTTGCGGAAGCTGTTCACACATCTTGGAATCATGGAAAAGAATCCTTCGGTATTTCTCACATAATTGCAAATCAATGGCTGGTTTCAGGGGAATATGAAGGCGAAAAAGGCATTGAAAGGGCATCTGCTTGTGTAGATGCAATAATCGGCGGAATCGACGGCATTGTTTTTCACGATAAATTAAAAGGCTGTTACAAGGATGTGGTACGTGCCTTGGGAGATAAATACAAGGTGCCCATACTGAAACACCAAGCATTAAGAAAACCCGAAAATATCAATTGGTGATGTGATTTTATAAACAAATTTTTTGCGCCTGCATATAATAGTATTGTTCCTTATGTGAAAGAAAGGTGTGAATAATTTGAAATATAATCCGTTCGATGGTAAAACTTACAAAGCACGTAATAAAAACAACATATTTTCTTTGGAGCAGGCAGCTCAAAATGAAGCTCCCCCATTGCCTCCTGAGCAAGAAGTGGGCTACCTGTCTGTCAGTGTCTTTACGGCATCCGGTGCATTACCGGTAGAGGGCGCATTAGTGACTGTTTATGTACTAGATGAAAGCGGTACGGAAAATGAAGTGGTTCATCATGTATCCGATGCCAACGGTAAAGTTCCGCTAATTACACTGCCTGTAATATACAATAGATTTGATCCCTTTGAGAGCAGTCAATATTATTTCACAACTTATAATTTGAGAGTACAGGCAATTAACTATTATACGGTGAATGTACTTGATTTAAGAATTTTTCCGAACACAACAACATATTTTCAGATTGATATGATACCAGCTGCAATAGGCCCCAGGGATGGTACCGATACGACAATTGTTATACCTCCCAGTCCCATTGACATATCAAATGATTAAGGAGGTGATATTATGGGTATAGAAATTCCCGGACTTACACAAGTAGTCATTCCGTCAGCTATAACTGTGCACTTAGGTGCACCGGATGAAGTTGCCGAAAATGTTACGCTTCCTTTTCTTGATTATGTCAAAAATGTTGCATCAAGCGAGCTTTATCCTACTTGGCCGGAGACAGCCCTTAGAGCAAATATATATGCAATTGTTTCTACCGCCTTAAACCGCATATTCACGGAATGGTACAGAGCTCAAGGTTATAATTTTGATATAACCAGTGATACGAGTGTTGACCAGGCATTTGTGCTAAACAGGGGTATTTTTGACAGTATATCGGTGCTTGCAGATGAGCTTTTTGACAGTTACATAACAAGAGAGGGACAAATTGAGCCCCTTTATGCTCAGTTCTGTGATGGCCGCGTTACCTGGTGCCCGGGGCTTCTCCAGTGGGGTACGGTTTCATTGGCAGAAGAGGGATACACCCCCTATGAAATTCTTCAATATTATTATGGTACTGACATTAACATACAAACAGATACACCTATAGCTGTTGCCGGTGAAACATACCCAGGATTCCCGCTTCGGCTGGGGGATAATAATCCCTATGTATTGTTGATGCAGATTTATTTAAACACAATAGGCGTCAACTTTCCGGCTATTCCAAGAATACCAAATCCAACCGGAACCTTTAATGAAATTACACAAGAAGCTGTAACTGCTTTTCAAAATGTATTTGATTTACCTGCCACAGGAATTATTGATAAAGCAACATGGTACAGAATAAGAAGAATTTATGTGGCAGTTACCCAATTAGCGGAATTGACATCACAAGGGATAATAATCAGCGAAATTCCGGAATTTACACCGACTCCTGGTCCTGCAGAAGTTGTACCCAGGGTCCAAGCAGTCCAGTATTTTCTCAATGTTCTTTCAGTATATTACAATAGTATTCCTTCTGTAGATATTAACGGTGTGTTGGATACTCACACAAGAACTTCCTTAATGGAATTCCAAAGAACATTTAATTTACCTATCACAGGTCTTGTGGACGAGCAAACTTGGAATACGATGTTCAATGCAGTGTCAGGTATTTTACAAACACTTCCTCCTTCTGCCATTGCCCTTCCCGCATTGTTGTGGCCCGGTATTACATATCAATCAGGCTCCGAAGGACCGGGGGTTTACTTAATTCAGCAATATTTGACCTACATTGCTTCTGTATTGGAAGGTATTCCTCCCGCTGATCCTGATGGTGTATTCGGTCCTCAGACTGAGCTTGCTGTAAGAACATTTCAAGAGTATTTTGGAATAGATGTAACAGGAGTGGTTGACAGATATACTTGGGATAGAATAGTGCTCATATACCGTAATTTAAGATTTGGCGATACAAGTAACATCAGCCAGCTTGAAGGGCTATAAAAGCTAAAACCACCGGCTTGGCCGGTGGTTCATTATAATATTCCCCCATTCCTTAACTTAAATTGTTTAGTGGCAAAAAGCCAAAATAATTTAAAATTCCCATGTATATGCCAAAAGCAACATTCCACAGATTATCTCGTAAAATCATGGCATCATTAAAGTTGGTCAAATAACCCATTTCCACCAAGACTGCAGGCATTGCTGTATTTCTTAATACATACAGTGATTGATTCTGTCTTATCCCGTTATCCCTCAGCCGCGTGTTTCGCACAATGCCGTTCATTATATGCTGTGCCAGCCAATTAGCCTGGGTGTTAAATTGATATATATACATTTCAGACCCGTTTATATTAGGATTAACATTGGCATTGCAATGCAGGCTGATAAAATAATTTGCCGGCCATTCATTTGCCATGCGCACTCTTTCCGCTAAGCTGGTTGAAGTATTTGTTCCCAATACTGTGGTTGGAGTAGGCCTTGACAACATATATTCAAATCTGTAATCATTAGCCAAGAGATTTCCAAGATAGATTCCTGCCCGGAAATTTATTTCTCCTTCGTTCAAGCCGTTACCTACAGCTCCTGCATTATGAAATCCCGGAGGATTATGTCCCTGATCTATAAATATTCTAATTGCCAAAAAATCACTTCCTTCATTAAATATTATTACTATTTTATTCCCCTTATAATGAAGTGTGATTTTTTATCTTCTTTTATTAATATCTTGCATTTTGGGACACTAGTTAAGCAAGCGGCCAATGATTTCTCCAAGTTACTTTTCAATCCATTTGGTAACTATAGGCTTATAACGTTTAAACATAAAACCTACAACCTCTCCTATCAAAAGTGCAGAAATAACAGTGCCTTCTCTTACTGATTTGAGTTGTCCTAAAAAAAACATGGACAGAATAGCTGAAACAACAACCATGCTGCTGTCAATAACAACCTTAACATTAGCAAATTTCCATTTTCCCTTGCTCAGTTCCACTATTGCACTCATTAATCCTTCAGCAGGCAGTGATATATAGTTGGTCATGAGATAAAAAGATATACCGATACCTATAATTAAAATGCTCACAAATAAATATAAGAGCTTTGTTATATAAAAGGATGGCATGGGAAGCCAAAACAACAAATGTTCACTGCCGGTATAGGTTACGAAAAAACTAAATAAAAATATACATGCAAGCTGCAATAACTGTATAAGTTTGAAATTCTTACCTAATAAAACCATTTGGAGTGCAATCAATGCAATACTAAAAAATAAGGTTGCTTTACCAAGCTCAATATTCCATATAAGTTCAATAGCATAAGGAATTGCACTGACTGGTGATATCCCCATTTGTGCGGCCTTTGAAATATTCACGCCTATTGAGAGAATAAAAATACCGCTAACATATATAAACAGTTTTTTTGCTGATTTTTTCAATTAAAGTTCCTCCCTGGTATGTTATCCCTAACCGTTCGGCAACAGTCTTCTTTAAGAATAGCATTTTCGACAAAATGCGTCAACATTCTTTTCTGTCTATCTTTTGCACAATTAATCACATATAATTATTTATAGCATAATATATATTAAATTTAGTGTTTAAACATCAATAATCAGGGTATAATATTTATACAACAAAACTAAATCTTACAAAAATTCTGTGAGTAATTATATGATCGCTGCAATCAAATTGTTTGAAGAGAATTCTATAGGAAGGTCTCAAAGTGCAGTAAAAGTTTATCTAAGAATGAAAATGGAAGTAAGATTAGGAATGTTGATTATATAGATGGTTGAGAAATGAGGTGATTCCAACAGGATACGCAAAAGAAAACTCAAATAAATAGCACCCGGCTTTGAATTGAAAAGAAGTTCGGGTGCTATTTATGTGTCTTTTCTTGTTGACAGATATACTTTATGTTATACTTACTCTTATTAAAAAATAATTCCTCTTGAACTTAGTAAAAAGTTGTGTTATATTAGTATGGTGTTTATTTTAAAGACATATGTAGTTAATTTAAAAACACCAGGAGGAAGATATGGAATCATTAAGACCGGCAAAGTTAGGAATATTAGGTATGGGCACAGTGGCATCAGGACTTATCAATATTATGGATTTTAATAAAGACAAGGTGCATGCAGC
>JAAYPY010000071.1 GCA_012519555.1 Tissierellia bacterium
AATTGCAATACCTGCCAGTAATAAAATTACGATATCCCCGGTAAATCTAAATTTAAAGATTAATGTGAATATGAGTCCATTTAAAATAATTAAAGGTATAAAAAACCTATAAGCCATTGAACACATTAATCCCATGTATAAATTTTTAAAATCTTTAAATCCCGATGAAATAAATACATATGAACCTTTCCAAGCAGACGAATATTTCACTAAATAAAACACGGATGAAAATATCCTTCATCTTTCTTCTTTTGGTTTGTATTTATTACCGGTGCCCGCCTTGAATCCAATATTAATTTGGTTTTCAATATAATTCGAAGCAGTTTATAATCTATGCCAAAGCTTTCTATAGACGAAATACAGATCAGTTTTGTTCACACAAAAAAAGCATGGGGTTAAATTATACCACATGCTTTAAATTTGTTTATTCAATTTCAATTTTTACAGATTTGTTTGGTTTGTTTTCTTTAGGAACATTTATGCTCAACACCCCATTTTCAAGCTTTGCTTTAATACCGGTTGACTTTGCATCATCTAAGTATAAGCTTCTACTCATTGAGCTGAAACGTCTTTCCTTATGAACATAATTCTTGTTTTCTTCATTAATGCTTTCTTCTCTCTGCACTGAAATGGTCATTCTTCCTTCGTTCATATCAATATTGACTTCATCCCTGTCAACTCCGGGTAGTTCAGCTTCAATTAAGTACTCATTATCTTTTTCCTGCACGTCAATTTTAAAGGTATCTCTTGCAAAACCTCTTCTCAATGGCCAGCTATCGTTAAAAAAGTCATCAACCATGTTGTAAAAGTCTCTAAAGTCCCCAAAACCTCTGTCAACCAAACCTCTGTTCCTTCTGTTATAAGGCACTAATCCAGCCATAGTCAAACACTCCTTTATCATCATTGTCCTTGTTAGCACTCAAGCCCTTCGAGTGCTAACAGTCATATGTATGTTAACATATTTCTAAATAGTTGTCAAGACCTTTAGAAGTTATTTTTTAATATTATTTCCTTATTGTTGCATTTGTATATTATTGCTTACTATCCGTAAGACAAGCTGCCAATTATTTAGACATATTTCTCGGGATGGGATTGTTCTTTTGAACTTATTATATTTTCTGCAATTATGCAAATGATTATGATTGCGGCACCTATAATTCCTAAAGTGCTAAGCTTTTCTCCAAGTAGAAAATAAGAAATCAGTGCCGTGAGGATGGGCTGTGTGCATTGAAGCATTGACACAGCTGCTGAAGATATGTTTTTTAGAGCTGAATTTTGGAGCATATAGGCTATATTTGTACAGAATATTGCCAGATACAAAACAACTAACCATGCAGGTAAAGTAACCCTGCTTAATACTTCAGTGCTTTCAAAAATCAGTGCGCAGGGCAGACTTATCAATGCGGTTATGCCTGCCTGGACAGCAGATACTGCCACGGCATTCAGCTGTTTCAGAGATTCTTCTCCAAAAACAAGTGCTCCTGCTATGGATATGGCTGTTATTAATGCCGTAATCTCCCCTTTTCCGATAACAAAACTGTTTCCATCGAAGCAAAGAAGATATAATCCGATGACAACCACGATTTGTATAGGAATGTGTATGAACCTGTATTTGACCTTGTAAACCAAAAGAGCAAGTATAGGTGCAAAGATTACGGGCAGGCTCATTAAAAATCCAACATTTGTTGCTGAAGTCCAATTTAATGCAAGGTTACAGCTAATGTAAGCACTTGCCATACATATGCCGGCAGGCAGATAAGCCTTTGGCTCTACGGTTTTTAAGGATGCAATTATTCCCTTGCCGAAAAATAAGATAAAAACTAAGAAGGCTGTTGTGAAGCGAACTGCAAGGCTCCAAAAAGGAGTAATGCTTTCAAAGGCAATTTTAGTCAAGGGATTACCGAAACCGTAAATGACACTTTGAAGTATGATAAAACCCATATATTTATATTTCTTCACATTTTCCATGGCAAACCTGCTTTCATAGTATAGAAACGGAGGCATTTTGCAACGTGAAATTCCGAAGATGAAACATATGCAAACGTTTTATATATTATATTATAAAATCTCAAATCATTCAATAAATAGTTATTGTTTTTAACAATCATTATTGTATCATCATTGTTTAACAACATATAAACATCTGTATTGTAACAAAAAATTTTTAAAATAATAGAGACATTCTATAATAAATCTGGTATAATAAGCTATACTTGTTATTAATCAGTTTTCATTGACAGCTTGAACTATTAGATGCTTAACAGTTTTAGTCGGGAGGATAAAGAAGATGACATTACAGCAGTTGCATTATTTTCGTGTATTAGCTAAAATCCAGCATTATACAAAGGCTGCTGAAATACTTCTAATTGCTCAACCAAGCTTAAGTTATTCAATATCCCAGCTGGAAAAAGAATTGAATACACAATTATTTGAAAGAAATGGGAGAAAGGTAAAATTAAGCTATGCGGGAGAACGATTCCTTGAGTATGTGGAAAAATCATTAGATACTTTGGAGGAAGGCACCAAGATGCTGAAAACCTTAGCTGATTCTTCAATAGGCGAGATATCCTTAGGGTATATTTACAGTGTCAGTTCAAAATTCATTCCCGAAATGATTAAAAAGTTTTATGAAGATGACTCCAACAAGTCAATAAAGTTTTCGCTGGTTCAGAATTTGAATGAACAGCTGCTAAGAGATTTAAAATCCAATAAAATTGATTTAGCTATCTGCCCAAAACCTGAAAAAGGGTTTAAATATGCAAAAATCTTCAATCAGCCCCTTTATCTTATTATTCCAAAGAAGCATCACTTTTCTCAAAAAAAATGCATTGCTATTTCTGACATAATTGATGAACCCTTTGTTGCATTGAGCAGAAGTTCTTCTCTTAGGGATATAGTAGATGACATATTTGCAAAGTCTGATTTTTCCCCTAATATTGTTTTTGAAGCAGAAGAATGCAATGCAGTAATTTCCTTTGTATCCCTCAATTTCGGCATATCTATTGTCCCTGAAATACCATCTATGCATAAGCATGTTAATACAGTGAAAATTTGTGATTTGCCATTAAAAAGAGAGATCTATTTGTGTTGGTCAGATGACAAGTATTTGTCACCGGCCGCAATTAAAACAAGGGACTTTATTATTGAAAATTTCACCGCAGGCGACTAAAACCACAGACTCATGCCTGTGGTTTTAATCTACCCTTCTGTTTAATTACTCTTTATGGCTCTTTTTATTTCTCAAGTGCATTAAGCAAAGAATCCACATAGTCCTGTCCGATTGCAGCACCTATTGAATCATAAACACCTTTTGCTTTATCCAATACTTGATCAATAAAGCTTGCATCAAATTCTACTAATTCCATGCCGCCGTCTATAAGTATTTGTTTATTATCTAGGTTAATTTGAGCAAGTTTAGCTTCGATTTCTACAGCAGCTTCATCAACAGCTTGTTGCAATGCTTCTTGGTATAAGGGATCAAGACTGTCAAATTTGCCTGCATTAATTAAGAACTGATTGCAATACAGTATATGATGGGTCATAATCAGGTAATCCTGTACCTCTTGAAGGTTTGCACCCACGCAGGTATCTGTAGCATTCTCCTGTGCATCAACCAATCCCTGCTGCAAGGAGATATATACCTCCGGCCATGGAAGCGGAGTAGGCGCTGCTCCCATTGCCTGCCAAAATGCCATGTGGTTTTTGTTCTCCATGGTTCTTATCTTCAATCCGTTGAAGTCCTCTATTGACTGAATATTCTTATTAGAGGTTGTTTCCCTGAAGGTTCCTCCCTGCAGGAAATGCAGGCAGTACATATTTTTTGCCTTATAAGCTTCATTTATCTTATCTGTAAATTCACTTTTGTTTAATGCATAATCAATGGTTTCAGCGTCGTATTTTGCAAATACCATGGGAAGGTCAAAAATCGCTACTTCAGGAACGAAGGATACGGTCTGTGCTGTTTGGCAAATTACAAAGTCAATATCACCGGCAAGCATTTGGCCCTGAAGTTCTTGGTCATTTCCAAGCTGGCTGTTTGGATAGTATTCTATTGTAAGCTTGCCTCCGGTTATTTCTTTAACCTTCTCAGTAATAAGTTCTCCATAGAGCTGAGCCGCAGCGCCGACTCCTGCATTATCAGCACCTATTAAAACTACGGGTTCAAGTGAATCAAGGCCTCCTTCCGGTGACTCAGGCTGTTCGGGTTGCTCAGGCTGTTCAGCTTCTTCTTGGGGGGGAGCAGGTGCACTTTGCTGAGCACAAGCTACAGGCAGCAATGCCATTGT